>JAEKLQ010000045.1 GCA_019509785.1 Fibrobacterota bacterium
TGGCTTTTTCAAGTCTGCCATGGGCCTCCTGTAACCCGCCGATCACGCCTAATATTTCGGGAAGTTGCGAGGCGACTTCAAAATTGACTTCGGTGAATCTTTCTTCCGACTCCCAATTCAAATTCCAAATGAGCCTGACCGGCGCGAACGTTTGGTTTATCGTCGATAAAGCCGATGTCGGGGCGACGAATTTCGACCGCATCCATTCGGATTTCATCACGGCGCTGGTGAAGGGTTGTAACGTATGGATTTCCGCTTTCCGGTTGGAGGCCAACAGCAAGAACCATCTGACCTCGGCGGATATCTATAACTCGTGCCTCTATCATTGAGACCCGGAGCTTCCCGGCGGGCATAATGCGCTGTCCACAACCAGGATCGCCTGGTTCGGCTTGCGATTCCGGCCGCCGGGACCACCTCGGCTGGCTGCGGAGGATTTCCGTGGTCAGCTTAGGCTAGGGAATAGAAATCCTGGTCGCATCGAGAAGCCTCACCCCATTCCTTTCCCCGGAAATCAGGCTCCCATTGACGCGATAATGACCGCGACCATTCCCCCCCGGGCCTGGCTTGGTTCTGGTCTCCGAGGACTCGCGAATGACTGGGCCATTCAAACCGACCGTGGCGCCGAATTCATGCGCCCCGACGTCGGGGTTTCCGGAATACAAGGCGCCTGACCAAAAATCACGGCCCCCGTTTCCGGCGATCACCAATCCCTTGTTGATGCAAGGCGAACCGGCTTGTAGATGGTAGCCGTCAAGCGATGCGAAAGCCGGACCATTGGCGTTGCCATTGCCTCCGCGCCCCGGATCCGTGAATTTCGGATCGGCATGGATGGCGCGGGCATCCCCGGCCGGAACCGTGACCGAGGATCCGAAATAGGCATTGTTGTCGTAGACGATGCCCCCGCCCGTGGTCAAGTCGGCATTCGCTTGGGTCGACATGAAAATATTGTTCTTAAGGGTATAAGAGGCCGCCAGGAAATCGCCATAACCATACGCGGTTTTGGGGCTGTTCTTGTCATTATAAAGCACGTTGTTGTAGACGCCCGCCACCGCCTTTGAGTCGGAGTGCAGATAGATTTGGTAGCGCGAATTGTTCTGCAGGATATTATAACGGACCACGCAATCGCCGAAGGGAAACTGGCAAAGCAGCAGGCCATCGCCGTTGTCATGCATGTAATTGTATTGGATGGTGATGCGGGTGGTTCCCCTATCGGCGTCGATGCCGTTGTAATCGGCGCCGTTGGCCTTGCGCACCGTTCCATATGTTTCATTGTTCTGGACGACGATGCTATCGGAGAGATTAATCTCGATGGCGCTGGTGCCCGCCCCCGCGCAGACATTGCCATCGACAAAGCCGTTGCGGACGCCGGTCAGGTAAATCGTGTTGCATCCCAAGGTGGTATTCAGCTGGCTCAGGAAATTATGGCGCAATACCACTTGGGTATGCGGGAACCAGACGGTATCCGAGGCCGAATTGCGGATGGCCCAATGTAGGGCGCCGTCCCACTGCTTGGTGATGATGCCCCCGAAAGAGCAATCGCGAATGCTGCATCCTTCGACGAGGATATCTTCGAAGCGCGTCTTCACCGGATTCGCTCCCGGCTGCAAGGTTTCGAAGACGATGCCGCCCGTGCGCTTCGAGGCATCCCATCCGGCTTCGAAGGTCACGTTCGGCAGATTGTCGGCCACGTCGCCGCCGACCCACTTCACGTCGCCGTTGACATCGTGCACGTCGCAGTTGCGGATGTAAATATGGCGAATCGTCCCGAAGTCGCGCCCGGCTATCCAAATTCCGCGCCGATCCGCCGGCGTCGCGCCGGTATTGGTGATTTCCAGATCTTGTATTTCACAAAAGGCTTGGTTCAGCAAATAGACCGCGCTCGGGGCCGTGCCGTTCGCCGCGACGCGCGGCTTAGATCCGCTACCATACCGGCCCACCACGATGGGATGTCCATCGGCCCCCGAACCCTTGGGGCTTAATTGGCCCGCCCAAGATCCGCCTGACTTCAGTAAAATGCTGTCTCCCGGCTGGCAGACCGCGGCATTGGCCTTGGCTAGGGTTTTCCATGCCGTGGCGTCCGAAGTACCGGCACGCCCATCATCGCCCGAAGCGGCATCGAGATAATAGTCCCTAACAGAATGCGGGCGAATAGCGAGGCCGTGCCGCGCAGCGGTCCCCTTCTCATCCGGGCATGTTCCGACGAATCGCTTTTGAACCGGTTCCTAAGCATTGCAGCCTAATTTACGGGACTGGGCTCGTTTTGGCCGAAGGTGTTTGCCTGTTCGGGGAATATCGCCTGACTTTTTAGAGGGGAGAGCGGTACCGCTCTCCCCGGAACGCGGTATTTCATATGGTCGGCGTCCCCTCCCCATTGGAATCCGGTCCCGATGATTACCATTTCCCGGGGGATCGAGCATTTCTTCGGAGGCCAAGTTGCGCGCATTGGTATTCGGCTTACTGACATTCGTTCTCGTAGGGGCATCGTTCGGGCAGCCGCTGAACATCAGGGGCCGTGTCGTGGATGCGAAAGGCGTCCCCGTTCCCGATGCGGTGGTGGAATTGAAGGTGCGCGGGACCGCCACGAAAACCGCCGCGGACGGGTCGTTCATCCTGGATGCCAATGCAGCGCTGGGTCCCGGCGGCGAAGGCCCTTTCGAGTATCGCTTGGATGCCGGTTTCCTGGTGCTCGCCATCCGTTCCCCTTTGGAGCTTCGGATGGAAGTGATCGACGGGCGAGGCCGTTCCCTGGGCGGACTTGCCCGTCGCTTGGAAGCGGGACGTCACCGGATCGCCCTGGCGGAAGCCATGCCCGCTCCGGGCCGGAGCGTAGGCTTGTATTTCCTGAGATTGAGCTTGGGCGGCCAAAGCTTCATCCATGCTTTTTTCCATTCGGGAAGCGGAACTTCCGGAACGGTTTTCGCGCCTGCTTATCCGAGCTCCGCCGCGAAGCGTGCCGTGGCGGTCGATTCCTTACGGATCCGCAAGGACGGATACCGGGAGTCCGTTCGGGAGATCGCGAGTTATACGGCCGGCGATTTGGGCGATCTGATCTTGTCCGCGCTACCGGATGACGGCAGCGTCTGCGCCAAGCAGCATGCGGAACATACCGCCGACGGGATCGATGTCGTGGTCTGCGATGCGCTCTTCGATGCGCCTCCGCGCGTGCATCTGCCAACGACCTCAGCCCCAACCGCCTATGTCGCGAGGACCGCCGATGGATTCGTCACCGTCTCTGGGGAGACCTATCCCTTTGCGACGGGCGGTTCATCGGATCCCGAGATTAGACGGCATGCGTCCGCCCTATATGAAATCAAGCTCCAGAACGGAAAGGTCGAAAGTTTCCGGCCCGCCATCCTATTCGCCGAATCGCTTTTCCTCGCGCCTCTCAAGGGCCAGGCGTTCGAGGGCCTTATCTCCCAGCGGACGAATGGGAAATATGGCATACCTACCCTGCCGGTCAGGGTGCAAGTTCTCGCCGAAAGGTTCCTAGGGGGAACCAGCAACGCCTCCGCGTTCGAGCTGAAGGTCGCCATCTCCAATCTCGCGGGCGCGGTCGCCGCCTCCGATGGCAAATGCATGCCGGCCCTTTCGAGCTACGGCTCCCAGGCCCCATTCGATGCCGGAAGCGAAGTCCTCCTCGCGGTCGGGCGGGTACCCTCGATGCACGCGTTCGGAGACGATGAGTTCGTGTTCGAACTCTATGTGGCTGGCGTCCAATCCGGAAACATAATGGCGCGGGAGTGGTTTTTCACCCCGCTCGATTTGGTCAAGAATACCCTGGCCATTTCGGGCACCTATACCGGGGTGGGCCACGGCGCGCCGGGTACCATCCCGCTGCTCGACCTCCACTTGGCGACGGGCGGTGGCGGGGCCTGTAATCCGCAGTAAGGCGGAATCGCGGCGCCCATCGCGGCAGGATTGCGGACGTTTTCAAAAATCATCTTGTGCTTGCTATCACGATTAAATCTTGCTATCGCGATTAAAACTACGTTCTTTCCCCTCGGGTTATGAGATAGTCATGTAGTTGCTCCATTGGGTGCGCAAAGGAGGATACTATGTTGCCAATATCTCGTTTTCTGCTTTCATTCGCCGCAATATCCGCAAGCGTAGAAGCACAGACCTATTCAACGGACTTTTCGACCACGGAAAACCCGATCTCCCAGAATGGCAAATGGACCAATGGCGGGATTGTCGGACTGGATTGGCAAAACGTACGTACCACCGCAGGTACCCCCAATAAGGCATATGGAACGGGGGTATCGGACAGTTACAATGATTGCATCGCCGTGCTTTCGGGATTCCCTGCGAATCAAAGCGCCGAAGCCACCGTTTATCGAGCGGCGGGTTATACGCCACCCAGCTCTCATGAAATCGAACTCCTCTTACGCTTCCAGGTTTCGGCGCACAATGCGCGCGGATACGAAATGGATTTTTGGTATGGGGGCACGACCTTGCAAATAGTGCGTTGGAATGGCCAGATAGGCGATTTTACCGTGCTCAATAATTCGGGTCCCGGGCCCCAAGGATTAGTCACCGGCGATATCATCAAAGCGCAAATGATCGGAAATACCATTACGGTATTCAAAAACGGATCGGTCATTTCGACCGTTATCGATGATACCTTTAAAGACGGCAACCCCGGAATGGGATTTTTCATAAGGCCGGGCGGAACGCCCGACAAATACTGCGTCAGCCGGTTTTCAGCCTCGGCATCCGATTCAAGCGGCGTGCCAGTGGGTTCCACCGATTCGAGCGGTTCGCAAGGGGGTGGCCGACACCATCATTCGAGGAAGCTCGCGGTTGGCTCGATTGATCCCTTGCTCAATCGGGTCCAATTCCGGAATGGGAAAGAATACCCCGTACTGTTGGATGGCATGTTTATCGACGTTACCGGCAGAAGCGTCAATGCGCCTGCGGCGACGTCTTCCCTATTGCACTAAGGCAATCCGACCCGGACGGTCGACGCGCGCTCAACGAGAGCGCATCTTCCCCGGACAGCATCACTCACTATGAGAATGGTCCACGGCTGCCAATCCATGAAGGCGGGCCGCCCAGAGCGCTTGGCCGAGGGCGTCCAGTCGCGTGGCCCAGGCATGGAGGGCGCCAGGGGGCAGGGGCACCGTGGGCGGCATGGACATAAGCGCGGTGAGGGCGTTCTCGCGGGCCATGGGATCCGTGCTGCCGGGTTGGAGGGCGGTTTCCAAGGCGTCGTAAAGATGAGCGCCGGCCGAGGTCGTATCGCCGGCGCGTAAGGCCTGATGGCTTTGCGCGAGGCTCTCCATCACGATGTCGAAGTCTCGGGAGGCGCGCCGGCGGGATGCGTGAGCGGATTGGGACGGGGCCGCATAGGATGACGCGGATGCAGGTGGGAACTGGACCCAATCGGTATCGGGATCGACAGATGCGGCGGGCGCCTCGACCCGGAACGGGGGGTTGCTGCCGGGAACGGACCGGGCGAAGACCCAGCCGGCCAATCCGCCGGCCACGCTGGCGATGATGGCGATACCATGCCCGCGGCCGGGCATCAACAATTGGCTCAAGACCTCGGCAATCACCCAGATGACGGAGAACTTGGCGATGGAGACGCGCAACGCCGATGGGTCCGTGATCCCCGTATCGCGGATTATAATAACTTCATGGCGATGGGTGGTCGCGTAAGCGGACATGATTCCCGCGAGCGCGCCTGCCGGTCCCACTAAGGCGAAGCCGGGAACGCCGCCCTTAAGCGCGCTGAAGGCCATGAAAGCCGCGCCTCCGACGATGCCGCAGGCCAGGAAGATGCCCACGAAACCGCCGGTCCCCCAGTGCCGCTCCATCGCCTCCCCCGCCAGCCACATGAACCATAGCGTGAACGCCAGATGGACCCAACTCGCATGGGTAAAAAGCGAAGTGATGAAATTGAATGGGTTGGGATGGGCGGGCGTTAATCCCAATCGGTATACGAGGGAAACCCGCCGCATCTCCCCGAGCCGGGCAGCCACGACATCCGTTCCGCCGCCGCCGTCCCAGGTAGCGCCCACGTTACCCTGCCTTCCCGGCCCGCCCGTTCCCGGCGAACGCGCGATGTCCATGCCCGGAAGCCGCAGGATACCCTGATCCTCCGCGGAGGCGGACGCGCCCTCCTCCCCATCCGCCCTGGCGGGCCGGGCCCTCTCATCGGCGATGACCGGTTGTACGCCGCCCGGGCGCTCGACTATACCGAGAGCTTCGCCCGCGGAAAGGATGCGATAGAGCGGACTGGATTTGGCGCAGGATGAGAGCGGACCGAAGCGGAGCAGGTCCGATGCTGAGGCGTACTTCACCTTATTCCGCCAGGCGAAAAGCTGGATCAGCACCATCAGCGCCAGAATCCCGATCAGCCCTGGGCGCACCTTGGGCTCGTGCCCTTCTGTCCGGACGGGGAAGTACATGGGAGGATTATCCGGATTGGAGGCCTATCGGGACCAGCACATCCCTACGGGGCCTGCCCGTTTCGGGGGGGAATAGCCTAAAGCTTTAAATCCGCCGCATGCAAACGAGCGAGAGAAGGGCGTTTCCCCTTCCTCCTTAAATAGGAAGGGCTCTCCTTGCGGAGAGCCCTTCGTTTCAGATCCGCTTGATTACGGGCTTTACTCGCTCTCGAGCTTCGGCATGACGTCGCCCAGGGTCGCCTGGTTCGGCTTGTGGGCCGCCAGGTAGGACTTCCATTCGGCATCTTCCTTGTTCTTGAAGTAGTCCGTCACGCTAAGGGTGAGCTTGCGCGAGGACGGTTCCACTTCGATCACGGCCGCCGGGACCACGTCGCCCGGCTTGAAGGCGTCGGCGGGGCTGCGGAGGGTTTCCGTGGTCAGCTTCGAGGTCGGGATGAACCCTTCCACGCCGCCTTCCAGCTCCACGATCACGCCGCGTTCCAGCAGACGGGAGATGGTGCCTTGGACTTCCTTGCCCACCGGGAACTTCTCCGCGAGGGTGTCCCACGGATCGTCCTGCAGATGCTTCATGGACAGGCTGATGCGGCGCTTTTCCTTGTCGATGGCCATCACGATGCACTCCACCTTGTCGCCCTTTTTCAGGACTTCCGAGGGGTGGTTGATCTTCTTGGTCCACGACATGTCGGATACGTGGATGAGGCCATCCACGCCTTCCTTGATCTCGATGAAGGCGCCGAAGGCGGCCAGGTTGCGGATCTCGCCGGTCACCTTGGAACCAACGGGAATCTCATCCTCGATGCTGGTCCACGGATCGGGAGTCGCTTGCTTGAGGCCGAGGCTGATCTTCTCGTTCTCGGCGTCCAGCTTAAGCACGATGGCTTCCACTTCGTCGCCCTGGTTCAAGAGCTGCGAGGGATGCTTGATGTGCTGGGTCCAGGACATCTCGGAGATGTGGATGAGGCCTTCCACGCCCTGGTCCAATTCCACGAACACGCCGTAGTCGGTGATCGACACGACCTTGCCCTTGACCTTGGTGCCCTCTGGGTACTTGGCGGCCACGTCTTCCCACGGATGCTTGGTGAGCTGCTTCATGCCGAGGCTGATGCGCTCCTTCTTCTCGTTGAAGTCGAGCACGACCACCTTCACGCGGTCGCCCAACGAAACCACCTCGGAAGGATGGTTCACTCGGCCCCAGCTCATGTCGGTGATATGCAACAGACCATCCACGCCGCCCAAATCGATGAAGGCGCCGAAGTCGGTGATGTTCTTGACCACGCCCTCGCGGACCTGGCCCTTCTCGAGGGTGTCGATGATTTCGTCGCGCATCTTGGAGCGCTCTTGCTCCAGGACCACGCGGCGCGAGACCACGATGTTGCGGCGGATCTTGTTGACCTTGATGACCTTGAAGTCCATCTTCTGGCCGATGAGGGCGTCCAGATCCGGGACTTGGCGCAGATCGATCTGCGAACCGGGCAGGAAGGCTTCGATGCCGAACAGGTCCACGACCACGCCGCCCTTGATGCGCCGGGTGATGGTGCCGGTGACGATCTCTTCCTTTTCAAAAGCCTCACGGATGCGTTCCCACACGCGCATGAAGTCGGCGCGCTGCTTGGAGAGGATGATTTGGCCTTCGCCGTTCTCCACCTGCTCGAGGTACACGTCGATGACGCGGCCTACGGCGAGCTCGGTGTCGTCCTTGAACTCCTGCTTGGAGATGATGCCTTCGGACTTGAAATGGATGTCCACGAACACGTCGGTATCCGTGATGCGGACGACGGTGCCTTTTACGATGCTGCCTTCGGCGTAGCCGGTGAGGGTGGATTCGTATTGGGCGAGGATTTCCTTACTCGGGGCGACGGGAGTCTTCGAATCGACGTCATTATTGAAGTCTTTCAAATCCTCTTCGGTGCCGTAAAGCATTTTGACTGACATGATTATGGGGTCTTTCCGGTCGGCCGAGCGGGTTATTATCCCGGACCCCGGGATAGGCTGCTGACTGAACCGACCGCCCGGGAGGGCGGTATCGCAGGGAAGGGCGCTAGGGCCTAAGCGGCTAGGGCATTCTTCGTGCGGGTGACAATGATAGCAAATTTGGCTCGAAAATCGGGATCGCACCCTCCCCTCGGGATCGGGCTAGCCTTTGAAACCGTGGTTTACCGGCCTTATTTGGCTTACAAAAAGGCAAACCCGGCAGAATCAGAGCAAAATTTCTCAGTAAAAAGTTAAAATGCGGAAATGCGGAAAATCACTGATGTAGCAGCCGACCTTGGACTCTCCCCCGATGAGTATGACGTTTTCGGATCCTGGGGGGCCAAGCTGACACCCGCTTCGGCATTCAGTGAAGATCCCATCCCCCCGACTTCCCGGCTGGTTCTGGTCTCGGCGATAAACCCCACCCCCGCCGGCGAAGGCAAAACCACGGTGACCATCGGCCTGACCCAGGCGGCGCGTAAACTCGGTTTCCGCGCCGCGGCCGCATTAAGGCAACCTTCGCAGGGACCGGTATTCGGGGTCAAGGGCGGGGGTACGGGCGGGGGCCAGGCGACCTTGGTGCCGCTGGAGCGGATCAATCTCCATTTTACCGGCGACATCCACGCCGTAACAGCCGCGCATAATCTCCTCGCCGCCCTGGCCGATAACGACTGCTATTTCGGAGGGGAGAAATTGGATCCCCGCCAAATCACCTGGCGGCGCTCGATGGACATGAACGAACGGTTCTCGTAGGCCAAGGCCCGGGAGGGGTGGTGCGGGCCAAGGATTTACAGGCCGAAGGATCCATGGCTGCGCTGCTTCGCGATGCCTTGTTGCCGAATATCGCCCAGACCATCGAAGGCGCGCCGGTGCTGGTGCACGGCGGCCCCTTCGGGAACATCGCCCATGGTTGCAATAGCGTCGTCGCCACCAAGGCCGCCTTGCGCCACTCGGATCTGGTCTTCACCGAAGGCGGTTTCGGTTTCGATCTGGGCGCGGAAAAATTCCTCAATATCAAATGCCGCTCCGCCGGCATCTGGCCCAATACTGTCGTTCTGGTAGCGACCGTGCGGGCCCTGAAAATGCATGGCGGCGCCACCCTCGCGGAGATGGCGAACAGGAATCCCGAGGCACTGGAACGGGGCATGGCCAATCTCGATAAGCATATCGAAAGCGTGCGCGCTTTCGGCCTGGAGCCTACCATCGCCTTGAACATCCGCCACGATGATCCTTCCGGCGAAGCGGAGCGGGTCATCCACATGCTCAAGGAAAGGGGAGTGGATGGCGGATTCGCCGACGTCTACTCCAAAGGCGGCGCGGGCGCGCTCGAGTTGGCGGAAAAAGTGGCCGATAAGGCGCGGACCAAGCAGCCCCGCCCGAAATTCCTGTATGAGGATTCCGACACGCCGGAACAGAAGATCGAGAAAGTCGCCCGCACGGTATACGGGGCCAAGGGAGTGGAGTTTTCCACCACCGCCAAATCGCAATTGGCCAAGGCGGTCGCCCTCGGCTACGGGAGCTTCCCCGTGTGCATGGCCAAAACCCATTTGTCGCTCTCGGATGATCCGAAGAAGATTTGCCGTCCCCGCGATTTCACGGTTAACGTAAGGGAAGTCCGCATCTCCGCGGGCGCGGGATTCCTGGTCTGCCTAACCGGCGAAATCATGACCATGCCGGGATTGCCCAAGGAGCCGCATTCCCGCGATATCGATTTGACCGCGGACGGGGAAATCGTCGGGGTGAAGTAAGAGCGCCTCGCGGATAAAAGGGCCTCGCGGCGCCTTTCGGTGCGATAGGGGCCTAGGCCGCGGGGGCCAAGGCCTTGCGGATGCGGTCGACGATGATGGCAACCTGGCCTTCGAAGGTTAACCCGGAGGTATCGATTTCCTCGGCATCCCAAGCCTTGGTCAAGGGGCTATGCGCCCGGCCCGAATCCTTCTCGTCGCGCTCGGAAAGATTTTTGAGGACATCGTGGTAATCGGCCGGGTGGCCAAGGGTTTGCAACTCCAGCACCCGGCGTTTTGCGCGCACTTCCGGGCTGGCGGAAAGGAAGAATTTGAAGCGGGCATCCGGGAAAACCACGGTGGCCATGTCGCGCCCTTCGACCACGGCGCTCTGGCGCATTCCGATGCGGCGCTGTACGGGTACCAGGGTTTCCCTTATGGCGGGGATGCGGGCATAATCCGAAACAGCCGCGTTGACCGGTGCGGTGCGGATTTCCTGGCTTAGGTCGCGGCCGTCAACCGTAAGGTTTCCGGAGGCATCCGCGCGCCAATCCAGCCCCGTCACCCAGTCGTTTATTTCGGATACCTGCGACGGCTTCAATCCCCGCTCCAGGCAGAGGTAGGTCACGGCCCGGTACATGGCCCCGGTATCCAGATGGAGGATTCCCAGACGTTGGGCGACGGTCCGCGCGGTGCTGCTTTTGCCGGAACCGCTGACGCCATCAATGGCGACGATGTAATGATTCGGGGGAGGATTTTGCATGAGGACTCTTCCGCAAAGCTAAGAAATGGGCCGGCCTATGGCATGGCGCCATCCGGCTGCGATATAATCCGGGGGAACCCGGACCGTATCGGAATCCGGATCGGAAACCAAAGCATTGGCCCTATCCTATCCCAGCCCGCTCGCATTCGCCCTTCGCATTTTTGCCGCGGGCCTCGCCATTGTGGCCAGCCTGGGCCTGTCTTGCGATCGCAACCGCGAGCCTCCCAGCTTGCCCTCCCCTATCCTAACCGAAATCAATCTCCGGATCGCCGATCCCGAACAAGGCATAGCGGAAGCCTCCCTGGACTGGTCCGACCCCGGGGGACAAGCGACTTATTTCGAAGTCTACCAAAGCCTCTCCCTTGATTCGCTGGCGCGGGGATTATCGGGACCGCCCGTGGCCAAGACCGATTCCCCGGCCACGGTCCTGAGACTGCCCACGGATCGGATACGCCCCTTCACGGTCTATTACGCTGTGCGGGCGGTACACGTAGAGGTGACCGGCCAAAAGGTGGCTTCGGATACCTTGCTCCCCGATTCCCTCACGGTGTCGCCCTCGTTAAGCATCATCGCCCCCGGGGCCGGGACCTATCAAACCGGACGCGTGCTCAACATCCGGGTCCAGAGCCAATCCGATCCCGGCGTGACCTTGCGCCTGGCCTATTTCGAAAAAGACAGCAATGGCTGGGTCCAGAGGGCGGATACCTGTTTGCCTATGAACGCTTGCGGAGTTCCGGTTTTCGGCCATGCCGTGGAGGAAGAATCCCTGGTGCTCGCGCAGGGGGAAGCGAATGACACGATCCCCGCCTTGTTCTGCGTGATCGGGACGGAAAGCTTCCAGAGTCAACGTACGGGCTTGGCGCAATCCTTGGATTGCAACCGCTTCTTCCGGACCGGCCCATGAGAGGAATCGATTTGCGGTCTTCCCTATGCTTGGCCCTGATCTTGGCCTGCGCTGTTTGCCTGCCTCTAGCGGCCCGGTCGGCACAAGCGACTCCGCTTCCCATCCCGGCCGATCCGGAGTGGGTGCTTGAATCCGCGGACGCTTCGGGATTGCGGTTATCGTGGAACGATGCGCATCCGGGCTCCCGCGGAGGCCCGCGGGTACTGGCCTTGGCGGTACCGCCCGGGGATGCAGCGACCGCGACGGTGGAATGGTCCTCTTCGCCCGGAGGTAACGTAGCGGTTACCCAGGCTTCCCGCTTCCGCGACCTCGCCTTATGCGCCCTGACCTGGGATCCGGGCGCCTCGGACGGCAGGCCCGTGAAAGCGCGCATCCGCGTGGCTTTCGCGCCGCGATCAGGAACGGCCCCCTGGCGAACCGTTTTCGCTCCGACGGAAAACTCCCCCGGCGAAGCCCATCTGAAAGGTTGGTTGGCCAACTACGCCCAGTCCCGGAATTTCCGGAGCGCCCCGGCCCTGTCCTTGGCCAAGGCCAGCGCGGATGGGCCCAGTTCCGGCGCCTCCCTGCCGGCACGGAGGGTGATCCTGAAAACCACCGGCGAGAACATCGAATACGTCCCTTATGAAACCTTGCTGTCGGCCGGGGTTCCCTTGGAGTCGATCGATCCGCGCTATATGCGGCTCTTCCAGGATGGCCGCGAAGTTCCCATGTACATCTCCGGCGAATTGGACGGGCACTGGAACCCCGGGGATTACATCGAATTCATCGGCAAGCGCCCGGCGGGAACCAATAGCTACAACTCCTTTTACGCTTCCCACGCGGTCTTCATCCTGGTCTGGGACGGCGGGCGGCCCGGATTGCGGGCGCCGGCCGTGCCCGTGGCATCCCGCACTGGGGGCATAGTGCCCAGCTTTCCCGCTAACGCCAAGGCCGCCCCGCCCTTCTCCGCCCACGTGCATCTGGAAAAGGATCTGGAAGTGCTCCGCATCGGCAGCACCTCGGCCGAAGAAATCATCGACCTGGGATCGCGGGTGCAGGAACAGGAGCTGACCGATTTCTGGATGTGGCAGCGCTTGGGGGTCGAAAAAGATCAGGCCCAGCTGGACCTGGATCTCCCCTACGCCCCGGCGCCGGCAACCTTGAACGGCAAGAAAGGATCGGGCGCCCTTCGCCTGACCATCAACCTGAAAGGCATCACCAATAATCCCAACGCCAATCCGGATCATCATCTCAAGTTCCTGCTCAACGGCAACGACATCTCCTTGGTGGAGGGGCTGAACCACGATGCCATCTGGGAAGGCCAGGAATCCTATACGTGGGTTTCGCCGCTCCTGGACGCATCCATATTGAAGGCGGGCAAGAACGCCCTGGTGATCCAGAAGGTCAACGATCTCAAGACCGGCGACGGCCAGTTGGTGGAGGTCCAGGATGCCTACGTGAATTTCGTCGAGTTGGATTTCCCTGCCGATTACGCGTCCGTGGGCGGGACGCTCGCTTTCGCCAACGCGTTCCCCGATAGCACCGGATTGCGGCTGTTCGATCTGAGAAGCTTCCCTGAGTCGGAGTTGAGCCTTTGGGATAAGCAAGGGCGAAAGCTGACCAACTTCCTCGTGACCCAGTCTGGCGCGGCCTGGAACGCCACCTTCCTGGACACCTTGACCGGGCGTACCGACTACCTGGCATGCGCCGCCTCTAAACGGGAAAGGCCGGAGGTAAGCCAGGATACCCTGGACGATCTGCTGGACAAGAACCAGGGGGCGGA
Organism: Fibrobacterota bacterium; assembly: GCA_019509785.1. Lineage (NCBI taxonomy): Bacteria > Pseudomonadati > Fibrobacterota > Fibrobacterota bacterium. The sequence goes on from JAEKLQ010000045.1 coordinate 13,535, forward strand.
TTACCTGGTCATCACCCAGGGCGAATTGCTGGGCCCGGCCCTGGATTCCCTCACCGCCTTCCGGCATAAGCAGGGACTGCGGACGCGGGTGGTACAGGCCCGCCATATCTACCAGGCTTTCGGGGACGGGTCCATGGATCCCGCGGCCATCCGCCGTTTCGTGGCCTACGCCTATTCCAATTGGGCCAGGCCCGCTCCCACCTACCTGGTCCTGGTGGGGGATGCGTCCATCGGCTTCGAGAAATCCGGCAGCACCATCGTTCCCTTCCATCCGGTGAACATCCGCGGCTGGGGCGTAGCCGCCAACGACGACTACTTCGCCAAGGTGTCCGGCGACGACGATATCGCCGATCTTTACGTGGGCCGCATTCCCGCCGCCGACCGCCAGCAGCTCTCGGACATCGTCCATAAGACCCTGTTGGCCGAAACTTCCCGGCCCATGGGGCATTGGAACAACAAGGCCCTTTTGATTTCCGGATTCGAATCGTCCTTCATGGCGCAGAACCAGGTTTTGCAGCAACTGGCCGTGGCCGATGATCGCCAATACTCCCGCATCGATCTCTTCCCGGGCTCGCCCCTTTACCGCAAGTCCCTGCCGGAGTTCTTCAACCAGATGGACTCCGCTTTCACCTTGGTGAGCTTCGTCGGCCATGGGGGCGGATCGATCTGGTCGGATGCCGGCGTCCTGACTTTGAAAGATCTTGATGGCGGGAAGCTGAAGGGCGAGTTCCCCATCCCGCTGGTCGCGTCGATCACTTGCCTCACGGGTTTCTTCGAGGATTTGTCGGCCCGCTCCCTGGGCGAAGAGATGTTGCGCCTGCCCCAGGGCGGGGCCGCGGGTTTCTACGGGGCCTCGGGTTATATCTCCAGCGTGGCGGGCGAAGCCTTGTCCTCGGAAGTCTTGCGGGCGGCGGCCTCCAACGCTTACGCCGTCAACGGGGCCATCATCGGCCAGGCCGAGACCATGGTCAAGCTCCGCACCGGCGACGCCTTTCTGCCCATCCTGGCGGAGTTCAACCTGCTGGGGGATCCTGCCTTCGGAGCCTCCTTCCCCCGCCGCGAAGGCTCCTTGGCCCTCGATCCGCAAGTGCTCGCCCAGGGTTCGTCCCTGGGATACAAGGCCACCGGCTTGGCGATCACCCAGGGTAACGCACAAGTTACCGTGGACCTCGATGATTCCGCGGAAAGCGCGGCCTCAGCCTCCGTATCAGGTTCCTCCCTGGCAGGAACGCGAACGTTCCCGGCCGCCGTTCCGCCCATTCAAAACGGGAAGGTCATCGCGCATTATTGGGATGACAAGACTTCCCGGGTGGTTTCGGCGCCATTCAGCAGCTTGGACTGGTTGCTCGATTCGATCGCCATCGATCCCGCCAACGCGGCGCCGGGGGACTCGGTGCTCATCCTGGCCCGGCTCTCCACGGCCTATTCCCATATCGCCTTCGCGGGCGGAGTGGTTTCCTGGGCGGTGGGCGGCGAGACCGCTCCGCTGTTCCCGGTGGACAACCAGGTGGGCATGGCCACCCAGGACGGTTCGCATCTGGTTTCGGTCGCGAAGGTGAAGGTGGACGTTCCCGCCGCCGATATGGCGGGACCCAAACTCCACGTCGCCTTCCGGTTGCTGGTGAATCGCCTGGACGGGCAAGGCCAGGCCTTAGGTCCCATCCCCAATCTCAGCTCCCGCACCTATGCCTTACCCTTGTCCGATGTCCCCCGTTTGGAGCTGCCGGCGCAAGCCTTCGGCCTTCCGGTGCAGGACGAACTGGGGGTTTGGGTGCGCGTCCACAACCGCGGGTACGGGATCGCGCAAGGGTTCCATGTGGCCTTGACGCGCGATGCCGCGGGGACGGAACCGGTGATCGATACGCTTGCTTATACGAAATCCATGGGGCTGGGCGGATTGGACTCGGTCTTCTTCCCCCTGGCCGATTCCATGGTTAAAGGAAAGCGCCTTCGCGCCGTGCTCATCCCCGACAAGGAAGGCGATGCCGCGCAGAACGGCCTATCCCAGGATACCGTCTTCAATGTGCTAACCGCCGCGCTCGGCTCCCGCGCGGATACCTTGCGTCTGGATTCCCTCGGCCGTTGCCTCGCCTTGTCGGCCGGGTTATCCAAGCCCCGCCGCGCCTTCGCCTGGCCCTTCGCGGTGGCCTCCCTGCCCGCCCATCTCGCGCCGGCGCAGGGTAACCTTCCCGTTACTGCCTGGCGCATCGATGCGGCCGACTTCGCCGGCGCCGGCTTCGTCCTGGCGGTGCCCGGAGCTTCGGCCGCGAAGCTATCCGCCGCGCCGACGGCCCGCGTCGCCTGGCATTACCGATCACCCGGTGGCCGAACCTGGTTGAAGCTGGACAGCGTCGCGGGACCGCCGGGGGCCTGGTCGGGCTTTCGGGGCGGCGATTACGCGCTTCTCCTAAATAATGACGCCACCCCGCCCTTGATCCAGTTCAGCGGCCGGGGACAGGCATTGTTGGATGACGACTACGTTCCGCTCACGACGGCAATCGACGTGGTTTTGCGGGACGGGGAGGGAATCGACCTTTCCCTGCATCCGCCGATCCTGGCCAGCCGCCAACAGCCGCTCGATTCGGCCAACCATGCCATCGAAAGCGGGGACCGCTTCCCCACCCTGGCGCGCCTGAGTTTCATGCCCGCGCGCCGCGCTGAACAGGATTCTCTCACCATCACCGCCCGCGATGTCTCCGGCAACCTTTCCACCCGCACCCTGGCCTACCGCATGGGCGATAAGTTGGCCATCCGCGATTTAGGCAGCTACCCTAATCCCTTCGCCGATACAGCCGTGTTCGTATATAGCTTGACCGATTACTGCGATAAGGTGGACTTGCGCATCTACTCGCGCGCCGGCCGGCCCGTGCGCAGCCTGTCGCAACGCAACGTGGTCGGATACCAGGAAGTGGCGTGGGACGGCCATGCCGACAATGGCGGCGAAGTGGCCAACGGCCTGTACTTCCTGAAGGTGACCGCGAAGGCGGGCTCCAAGGAATCGACGCGGCTGTATAAGCTCTTCAAGAAAAAGCGTAAGTAGACCCCGCCGGATTTTATTTTCCGGTTAGGTTTTCCCTATGCCCTCCGGACTCGTCTTCCCCGAAGCCTTCCTCGACCACGTGATCGATCCCGGGCATCCCGAATCGCCCGGGCGCCTGCGCGCGGTCGCCGAACGCATCCGCCTTTCCGGCCTGGGCTCGCACTTCGCCCGCATCGAACCCGTCGCCGACCCTTATCCCGCCATTGCCGCGGTCCATTCCCAAGCCCATATCCGAGGGGTCCGCTCCCTGGCCGTCACCGGGGATACCGCCGCGCGCGCGGCGGCCGGGGCCTTGGCCGCCGTAGACGCTGTCTGCCGCGGGGAATTGCGGAACGCCTTCTGCGCGGTAAGGCCGCCCGGGCATCATGCCCATGACGGCGGCGATGAAGAGGGCTTCTGCTATTACAACAACGTGGCCATCGCGGCCCGGCATGCGCAAGCGGCCCATGGCCTCGCGCGCATCTGCATCATCGATTGGGACTACCATCATGGCAATGCCACGGAGGAGTTCTTCTACAAGGATCCGTCGGTGCTGTTCTTCTCGACCCATCGCTGGGATGCTTATCCCGGGACGGGAGACCCGGCGCGCAAAGGATCCGGCGCGGGCTTGGGCTATACCCTGAACGTCGACCTGGGCGCGGGAGCGACGGACAAGGCCATGTTGGACGCATGGGACCGCAAGTTCCTGGCGAAGGCCGAGGCCTTCCGGCCCGAGTTGATCCTGATCTCGGCCGGCTTCGATAGCCGCAAGGACGATTGGCTGGGGGATTTCCGCATCGGCGACGATACCTTCCGGCGTCTTACGCGGCTCGCCATGGGATTGGCCGATCTTTCCGCCCAGGGCCGCGTGGTGTCGCTGCTGGAAGGGGGATACAATCCGTCCGGCCTGGCCGACGCGGTGGCAGCCCATATGGAGACGCTGCTCGCGGATTGAAACGCCGCGAACGCGGCCAAGCAAGCGGGATTCTAGTATCTTTCGCTGCGATGTCCCGCGATACAGATGCGTCCGGAGAAGATTCCGTAGCAGAGTCCCGAGAAGAAGGCGTTACGGAAACGGCGCCGGAATACGAAAAACCCGATCCGTTTTCCGCTCCCGAGCCCGGCCTTTACCTGGTGGCCACGCCCATCGGCAACCTCGAGGATATGACCTTCCGCGCGGTGCGCATCCTGAAATCCTCCGACCTGATCCTTGCCGAGGACACGCGTCATTCCCGCATCTTGCTGCAGCATTACGGCATCGCAAGGCCCGTGGAGAGCTATAACGATTTCAACAAGGAGAAACGCACGCCCGCCTTCCTGGAGCGCCTCAAGGGCGGGGAACGTTTGGCGCTCATTTGCGACGCAGGCACGCCCGGCATCGCCGATCCCGCTTTCAACCTGGTGAAGGCGGCCCTGGCGGAAGGCATACGCGTGTACCCAATACCAGGGCCCTGCGCCATGATAGCCGCCTTGACCGCTTCCGGCCTGCCTACCGATCGCTTCGCCTTCGAGAACTTCCCGCCCAAGAAATCGGCCGCGCGCCTCCGTAAGCTGGAAGAGCTGAAAGCCCGCTGGGGATCCGAGGAGCAGCATGCGCCGACCTTGGCCTTTTACGTCTCCCCGCACAACATCCGCCAATTCCTTGAAGAGATCGCGGAAGTGTTCGGCCCTGAGCATCCGGTCGTGATCGCTCGCGAGCTGACCAAGAAGTTCGAGGAGTTCCGCTCCGGTACGGCGACGGAATTGCGCGAATGGTACCGGGAGCGCTCGCCGCGGGGCGAGTACGTTTTGCTTTTGCATCCGCAAGGCAAAGGCTGATGCCCCCGGTCGGCGCCGTCCTGTCCCGCCTGCTCCGCCGCCTGAAACCGCGCCGGCCCGATTGGCGGGCCCTCGGGCCCATCATGGCATCCCTGGCGCTGTGGGGATTCTGTTATCCCCCGCTTCCCCTCGGGCCGTTGGCCTTCTTCGTCCTGGTCCCCGCCTTCGCGGCCACGCGCAGGCTGACCACCCGGCAAGCCTTCGCCTACCACTTCGCGGGCGGCATCCTCTACAACATCATCATGTACTGGTGGATCTACAACGTGATCAAGGTGGGCCCGGCCTTCATCATCGGTTTCGGCCTGGTGCTGCTCATCCTCTTCCTGTCCCTTTTCAACGGCGTCCTCGGCTGGTTGCTCCGCGTGTTGTCGGGAACCCGGGGCGGGCTCTTCGCCTATCCCCTGGCATTGGCTGGCGATCATCCAATCGGTTTCCTGGCTGGGGGTTTTCGGGCTCTCGGCCGCGGTGATCGCATCCAATTGCCTGGCCTGGACGGCATGGGAAGCGCGCGGGCCGCGGCGCTGGATTTTCGCCGCCGCCGCCGTCGCCATCCCCGTCTTCTTCCAATGGCAGGGAATGCGCTCTTTGGCGATTCCCGATTCCGCCGAGGTGCCGGTGCTGGATATCGCCTTGGCGCAGCCTTCCATCGAGCAGACCAAGAAGTGGGACGAAAAATATTTCCAAGACGTAATGAAGAAGACGTGGACCACGCTATCGGGCGATCCGGTGGATTCTTCGCGTCTGGCGGGCGCCGATCTGGTCGTGCTCGCCGAGACCGCGGTTCCGGATTTCCTGCGTAGCCGGCCCGATGTGTACGAAGAGTTCCAGCAATTGGCCCATCGCACCGGGGCCGACGTGCTGGTGGGCGCCTTGGACTTCGAACCCGACGAGAAGCCCTGGCGCAAATACATCTTCTACAATTCCGCCTTCCTCTTCCCGGGCGATCCCGGCCGCAAAACCGTACGGCAATATTCCAAACTGCGCCTGGTTCCCTTCAGCGAGCGATTGCCCTACGACGATATCTTCCCCATCATCAATTACGTGAATCTGGGCGAAGGCGACTTCTCCCCCGGCAAGGATTACGAGATCTGGGATCGCCGGGTGAAATACGCGCCTTCCATCTGCTACGAGATCATCTATCCGGACTTCGCCCGGGGCGCGCGACGGCGGGGGGCGGATTTCTTCGTGAACATCACCAACGACGGATGGTTCGGCGTCAGCAATGCGCCTTATATGCACGCCAACATCTCGCGTTTCCGCGCCATCGAGGCCGGCGCGCCCATCGCGCGCTGCTCCAACGCCGGCATCAGCGTGTTCTACGACTACAAGGGCCGGGTGCTGGGGAAAACCAAATTGAACGAGGTCACCTTGCTCCGGCGCAAGCTACCCATCAATACGCGGATCACGCCGTATTTGCGCTACGGCGATCACGTCGAGGATTTCCTGGCTTGGTTCTTCGTGCTGGGTTTCACGGCCTGTTTCGGGCTGGCGTGGCAGCAGAACCGGAAAATCAAGTCCGTTACCTAAATGGGATTGCGGAACGCTTAGGTTTGGGATAGATTCCGAATACCATTTCCAATGGTAGATGGCGGCATGCAGGGGGAAATATGAGAATCGTCCCAATCTCAAGAATACTTCTGATCACGTTCGGACTCCCGGTTTTTGCGATGACTGCCCATGCCCGGCAACAAAGGCTTTTCGCCGCATCCGATACCACGGCCATGGTCCGGGGAACCGTTTCGGACGATGCCGGCCTGCCCTTGGCCGGGGTGAAGGTCGTGGCAACGGCGAAAGTCTTCAAGGAAGATCCGCCGCGGGAAATATTAGGCCAAGACTCGGTTTTCACTTCGGACTCCGGTAAGTACGTTTTCCCGGCCTTGGATTTGAACACCGTTTACTCGAATGGATCGAATACCAATTATTACCTGACCTTCTCCAAACCCGGCTATCGACAAGGGTACTCCAATAGTTATGACCTCCCGCCCTTAAATCCCGGGGATACGGACACCTTTGATATCCATCTCGCCAAGGTGCTTGACCTGACGGTCATCGTGAAAAAGGCGGGAGCGCCGGAATCCTCGGCGGCCGGGGCCAGCGTTGTCTTAAGCCCTTACCCCGCAGGTGCGAGGCCTAATTATAGGTATGGTTTCGTCCCGGCGAGCGGGATAGTTTCCTTCGTGGATGTCGACGGCGGCGATAAAACCCTCACGGTTGCCTTGGACGGATATAAACCGATGGTGCTTTTGAAATCGATAAGTGAACTTAAATCCGGAGATTCGGTCCAAGTTCTCCTGGAGAAGTCCAACCCCGATTCTGTACGGACCCTGATCGTGAAGCTTCAGGGTCTGGGTTACTACGGCTCGAGTGATACAATGATTTTTTCCAGCGCCGATTACCTGCATATGAATCTTCTCGCCATCGCCGATAGCGACGTGATCACGTTCCGTAATATTCCCGATTCCTGTTCTTCAGGTACTCTGACCGCGGGAACTTATACTGACACGACTACGTTATCCGGCCCCGTCACTCAAAAGAAGTTCTGGTTTTATAACCGAACGTCCATCCCGATAAGCCGAGCACCCGGAATCAGAAAAAAGAGCGAAATCCCGGGACCCGTTCCATTTTTCTTCGACGGGAAATCAGGGAGATCCTACAATATCCTCGGCAGGCCCCGCGCCCCTTCGTCCAAACCGGTGGAAAAAGAGATTGTCCCTGTAGACAATTCCCAAACCCGCTAGAGGTCTTAAAATCCTTCCGGTATTTCGAGGTGCAGCCCTACGCGCACGTCCTTCCAATACCGGATCATCTTCTCCCGGATCGCATCCCCCGGCGTCTCGCGTAATGCCTCCAGCATCGGTCCCACTTCGACCAGGGCGTTGTTGGAACCCCCGCATTCGACCAGGCCCACGGGCCCGCCGGAATAAATCAGGTTGCAGAAGTTGAAGGAGCACCGTTCGAAGTGACGGCCCGAAATGGATACGTTCTCCGAGAGGAACTCGCGGCGCTGGACGATTTCCAATCCCGGCACCGGCCTTAGCGATTCCGCTTCCGTCGGGGCTTTCCCCTGCCCTTCGCCCGCTTCGCCTTCCGTCATCCCTGCTCCTTTCATCCTTCGGGAAAATTCATCTCTCCGGAAAAGCGCGCGTGCGCACCGCCCGGCAATAGTCTTTCACCCCCGTCAGGGCCGCGCCATGCAAATCGGCGAAGGCCTTGACGAAGGGCGGATAGTTCCCCGCGTGCATGCCCAGGAAATCGTGGAGGACGAGGACCTGCCCGTCCACGCCGGGGCCTGCCCCGATGCCCACCGTGGGGACGGGGAAACGCTTGGTGATCTCGGCCGCCAAATCGGAGACCATGTGTTCTAGCAATAGCGACATGGCGCCCGCCGCGACCAAGCCATCGGCCGCCCGCAGGACCTGGTCCCTTTCCCCCTGATCCCGTCCGACCTGCTTAAAGCTCCGGGCCGTCTGGGGCAATAACCCGACATGCCCCATCACCGGGACGCCTTCGGAAACCAGCGCCTTCACGACCTCGAATTTAGGCCCTTCCAGCTTGACCGAATGGGCTCCCAGGGTAAGGAAGCGTTTGGCATTGGCCACCGCCAAGCCCGGATCCGCATCCGACCCGTAGGGCATATCCGCCATGATATGCGTGTCCTTGGCCCCGCGCCCCACGGCCCCCACGAAGACGGCCATGACGTTCGCATCGATGTCGCGGGTGGTCGGCAGGCCCAATACCACGTTGGCGAGGGAATCGCCTACCAGGATGACGTCCACGCCCGCTTCCTCGAGGATGCGCGCGAAAGGGAAATCGTAACCGGTGGCCATCACCAGGGGGGTTTGCTTGAAGCGCTCGAAATCGGAGGCGGGGATCATGGGAAAAAGATAGTAAGCGGGTCAGGGACCATTAGGCTAAGCCGGCGGCGAAGTCCGGCCAGATGCGATCCTCGCTGGGAACCCGCTCGGGCGAAAAGGCGGAAAGAAGATCGCGTGCCGAAACGATCCCGCCGGGCTCCATTCCCAGCCAGGCCGCGAAGCCGCGCAACAAAGGACCGGGCCCGCCGCGGGCGCGCCAGGCTTGCAGGGATTCCGCGCCGGCCGACTTCGAAAGTTTCCCTCCGTCCCCCGACAAAAGCAGGGCATGATGGAGAAAGGCCGCGTTGCGGAATCCCAAGGCGCCGATGCGTTCGGCCAGCCAGGCTTGCGCCCCCGAAGAAGGCAACAAATCCGATCCGCGCACCACGCAGTCGATGCCTAATGACTCATCATCGACCACGGAAGCCAACTGGTAAGCGGGCAAGCCGTCCTTTTTCCACACCACGAAGTCCCCCATTTCCCGCGCCGGATGGAGGACCAGCGGCGGCCCGGCCAATGATCGCAGGGTCACTTCCGCGTTACCCGGGATATGCGCGCGCAAAGGCAAATCGCCGCCCGGGCTTTCGCCTTCCGCCGCCGCGCGGCCCGGAAATGCGGCCCGCGCCCATTCCAATCCGGCTTCCCGGCAAGTGCCCGCGTAGATCCCCGGCGTCCCGTGGGCCACGCTCTCATCCTTGGCCTTTTGCCGGCTGCATGCGCAGGGATAGATCCCCGCGTCAGGTCCAACATCCCGCCGTAACGCCTCCATGGCTTCACGGTAGGCGGCCAGCCGCTGTCGCTGGCTGAAGCGGGCCCGGAACTCCGCCGCGTCGCGCGGGCCCCCGTCCCTGTCCAGGCCTAGCCATTCCAGGGAAGCGAAGATGTCGTCGAGATATTCCGGGCGCACCCGTTCCACGTCCAGATCGTCGATGCGCAAATGCACCGTGCCCCCGCGGGCGCGGGCGCAAAGCCAGGTGACCAGGAAGGACCAGGCGTTGCCGGCATGCAAGAACCCGCTCGGGGTGGGCGCGATGCGCGTTCGGGGGCCGGCCACTATGCCGTCCCCAGCATTTGCCGATAGAATTCGAGGGACTTCATGGGCCGGGCGCCGCCGGCATGCTTGCCGAGGAAGGACAACAGGAAGGTCTCGGCCAGCGCCTCCTCGTCCCGCGGCAGGCGTCCCGCCATCGGCCCGCATTCCTGCAAACGGCTCAGCCAGCGGAGCAGGCGCGCGGGATACGAAACGCCGGTCCCATGCCCCGCACCGGCGCAAGTCGCGCAGATAGGGCCCCCGAGATCGGGATCCAGGCGGACGCGAAAGCCGGGGTCGTGCCGGCCGCAATGGGCGCATTCCGAAAATTGCGGGCTGAAGCCCGAGATAGTGCACAAGCCTAACAGGAAATCGCACAACTCCAGTACCGGATCGAAACCGGGCGACGGCGCCCCGTCGATGCGTTCCATCCGTTCCAATAGCCATGCGAAGTGCGGATGGGATTGGGCCGGCTCGGGCAGGTACTTGAGATAGAGTTCCAGGAACACGTGGCCCAGGGATTGGCGCGCGGGATCGGATTTGAGCCGCGGGAAGTCGCGCATCAGGCCTGCGTCCATCAAGGTATGGATTTCCGTCTTCGACTTGGCGGGGTAGACGAATTGATCCAGGGTGAAGAAATCGAGGAGGCCGTGGAACTTGGATTTCGGGCGCTTGGCGCCTTTGGCGATCAGGGTGATGAGGCCGGACTCGCGGGTGTAAACCTTGAGGATGAGGCTACTGTCCGAGTAGGGGGTCTTCTTCAGGATCAGGCCGGGGGACTTCAGCGATGCCATCGTCAGCCTATAGATGATAGCGGATCGACCACTCCGTTTGGTTGCCGGGGTGCAGCACCGTGTGGTAATAGGGCTCGAAGGAAACCGTATTGGCGTTGGCCCATAACGGCAGCCAGGCCACCGGGAACCGGCACTCGATTTTCACCTCGCCCAAGGCGGGATGCTTTTGCAGGATGTCCAGCGGCGCGCCGAAGGGCGCGTTCAGCAGTTGATAGCAACCGGCCTTCCAATCGTACCCCGGCTCGCGCATCAGCTTTCCTTGCTCGATGCGGAAGCCGCCGGCGGCGGGCACCCAAGTGGGGAATTCGCATTCCACCGAAAGCCTTCCCACTTCGAAGCCGGCTTGCGGGAAAAAGGGATGGGCGAACCAGCGGATGGGCGCATCGGCCTTGCCCTGGTTCTTGATCAAGGTGGAGGAAACCAGGACGCGGCCTTTCAGGACGACCTTGCGCTCGAGATGCAGATCCCAATCGTGGAAGGCTTGGCGCGAGGTGAAGGTCAGCATGGCCCCGGCTTGCTGGATTTTCCAGGTTGCCGGTTCCAGGAGGGTAGGGTTGTTACGCACGTGGAAGGGACGTACCGGACTTTCGCGTTTCACCCGCCCGACCCCGATCACCCATACGTCCCCGCCCGCTTTCGCCGTGGCGGCGCCCAAGGCGATTTCGAAAACCTCGGGCAATCCTTGACCGTCGAATACAGGGGGTTCGGGATGGGGAAATTGCGGGCCGACGAACAAATCGCCTTTCGATCCGTCCTTGACCTGCCAGATGTACCCGCCCGTGCAATAGCGCGTACCCAGGAGTTTGCGGTCCGCGATCGGGTCCAAGATGGAAACGCTCAGGCCCGCGTTTTCGAGGTGGAACATGGTTCCAACAATGTAGGAATCGCGGGGCGGAAAGGGTTCCGGTGACCCTACCGTTGCGGAGGCGCTATCGTTCCGGCGGGCTTACCGTTCGCGGGGCAGCAGGCTTTTCAGCAAGCCGGAAAGGAAATCCAGCTCGCGCGCATCCGGCCGCAAGCGTTGCCATAGCAAACGCACATGCTCCCGCTGCGCATCCTGCTTCCCGCCCTTGAAGAAGCCGATGGACTCCAGCCTTTGCAGGACTTGCTCCAGGGTCGCGGCATCCTGCCCGCGCGCGGGCAAGGCGCCCTCCGCCGCCAGGCCTCCCTCCGTCCCTAGGCGCGCGGCCGCAACGGGCTTGGCGTTAGCCGCGATCGCGGCGGTAGGCAAACCATCGCCCACGAAGGCGTATAGGACGATGGCCACCGCATGGGACAAGTTCAAGCTCAGGGTTTCCGCCGGCATGGGGATGCGGACCAGATGGGTCAACAACAAGGTCTCTTCCTTAGTCAGGCCATGGGACTCGCGACCGAAGACCAGGGCCGAGGGCCGGGATCCGGGAGCGGACCGCCAGGCCGCGGACGAAGCCGCCAGATCCTCGATGCGTTGCGCGGGATCGCGGGCCCGGCGCGTGAAACCGTAAGCGGCGCCGCAATCGGCGATAGCCAAGTCCAAGGAGGGAAAGTAACGCGCGGCTTCCAGGATATCCAGGGCGGACTTCCCGGTCTTGCGCGCGGCCCCATCGGTGGCGATGCCCGGACTGCCGACGATGCGGAGATCGCCGATGCCGAAACAGGCCATCGCCCGGGCCGTGAAGCCGACGTTGACCGCCAGCTCCGGGCCCACCAGGACCAGTGAGAGCATCAAGCTCCCGGCTCGCTCCAGCGGCCGTGTTCCTTGATCAGCGCCACCAGCGCCTCCGGGGCTTCCGCTTCGGGAATGTTCTTCTTCACGCAATCGCGGCCCACGTACAGGTTCACCTTGCTCGGCGCGCCGCCCACGTAGCCGAAATCCGCATCGGCCATCTCGCCGGGCCCGTTCACGATGCAACCCATGATGGCGATGGAGATGTTCTTGAGATGGGCCGTGCGCGCGCGGATCTTCTGGGTCGTCGTCTGCAAGTCGAAAAGGGTGCGCCCGCAACTGGGGCAGGCCACGTATTCCGGCTTGGTCCGGCGCACGCCCGCCGCTTGCAGGATGTCGTAACCGAGATGCATGCAAGCCCTGGGGCCCAAGCCCCCTTCCACACGCACCAGATCGCCGATGCCGTCCACCAGGAGCGAACCGAAGCGCGCCGCCAGCAACATGTTGCCTTCGGGGCTGCCGTCGCTTTGGCCCCGCAGGACTATCGGATCGGGGCGGCCCTTGGCGGCCAGCCAGGCGGCCAGATGGCGATAGCGCGCCACCGGATTGTTCCCGACGGGCGCGCAGGACCAGAACAATCCCGGCAGCTTGAAAACGTCGGCGGGAAGGCGATCGAGATGCGCCGGATCCTCCACCATGATCTCCAGATGGGACGGCAAATCGCTCAGGCCCTTGAGGAGAAGCCCGCTTGGCAGGGCGGTGAAGGGATGCCGGGGCGGGATGGCGAATTCCACCGCGTGCGGCTCCCACACGGTGGGGACGTCTTCGCGCGGCGGGTGGTTTTCATGGGTCCCGATCCACTCGATACGCCGCTCGCCTTTGGGCAGGGTTTCCGCGCCCGGATCGGCGGTGCCCACGGCGATCTTCTCGCGGGCGCCCACTTCCAGCGACCCCAGATGGGCCAGTTGGACCTCGCGGCGATGGAAGGCATAATGATCGAGGGCTTCGGGCAAAGCCCGGATCCTTTCCAAGCCTTGCAAATCGCAGAGGCGGACCAGGGCCTTAGCCACCGGGATCTCATGCACCGGATCCTCGGTGAGGGAAACGCGGATGGTGTCGCCGATCCCGTCGAGCAGCAGGGCGCCGATGCCGACGGAGGATTTCAAGCGGCCGTCCTCGCCGTCGCCGGCTTCCGTCACTCCCACATGGAAAGGATACGGCTTATGCTCCCGGTCCAGGCGCGCGGCCAACAGCCTATAGGCCTGCACTACCACGCGCGGATTGGAAGACTTCATGCTGAACACGATCTGATCGAAGTTCTCGGCCTCGCAAACGCGCAGGTATTCCAGCGCAGATTCCACCATGCCTTCGATGGTATCGCCGTACTTCCACATCATGCGGTCCGAAAGCGATCCATGGTTGGTGCCGATGCGTAAGGCTACGCCGCGATCCTTGGCGATACGCACCAGGGGCGCGAAAGCGTCGTATACCTTCTGCTGCCCGGAGGCGAAACCGGCATCGTCGAAATCGCGCGGGGTCGCAGCCTTGGAGTCGACGAAGTTGCCGGGGTTCACCCGCACCTTCTCCACCCACTTAACCGCTTCCATCGCCGCGCGCGGCTGGAAATGGATGTCCGCCGAGATGGGCACGTCGCAACCCGCGGCCCTCACCTTGGCCACGATCTCCTTGAGGGCTTCCGCGTCCTTCTGGGTGGGCGCCGTAATGCGGACCAATTCGCAACCCGCCCGGGCCAACTCCAAGGTCTGGAATACCGTAGCGTCGACGTCCTTGGTATTGGTCGTGGTCATCGATTGCACCAGGATAGGCGTATCCCCGCCGATGTAGCGGTTGCCCATGCGAACCTTCAGGGTCTTGCGCCGGGCCGGAGCGAAGCGATCGGCCATGTAGGGAAACTTGAAAGCGGAGTCGGGAGTCGAAGAAGCCATGGTGAGGGAAAAATACTCCTTTTCACCCGGTTCCTCTATGCGCCAACGGATTCTATGGTCTATCGCGGCCTTGGCGGCGACTCTGGCCGCCTACTCGCGTCAGGCGGAGGTGACCTGGTAGGCGGAGGATTCCGCCGCCGTATCCGGCGAGGCGGGCAATTCGAAGTAGAAAGTCGCCCCCCTTCCCTTCTCCGCTTCGACCCAAACCGATCCGCCGTGCTTTTCCAGCACCCGGCTCACCGTCGCCAGGCCGATGCCGGTCCCGGGGAACTCGCTCAAGGAATGCAAGCGCTGGAAGGGCTTGAAAAGACGTTGCGCCTGCTCCATATCGAACCCCGTCCCGTTGTCCCGCACGAAGAAGGCTATCCCCTTTCCCGGGACGTCCATCCTTCCAACCTCGATATGCGATACCTCCCGCTTGGAAGAGTATTTCCAGGCGTTGGAGAGGAGATTGTCCATGGCGATACGCATTAGACCGGGATCGGCGACGGCCCACAGGCCCGATTCCACGCGGGCTTCCGCCTTCCGGCCCGGCTGGGAAGCCGTAAGGTTGGCCAGGATGTCCTTGGCCAGGGCGGTAAGGTCCACGCGTCGGGGATGGACCTCGCGCTGGATGACTTGGGATAGGCGGAGCATGTTATCGATGAGCGCGTTCATCCGCATGGCGGCGGACCTGATCTCGACGATCTTGGACCGATCGGCAATAGCGAGATCCACGCGCGCCTCGTCGGCCAGCAGATCGGCGTACCCGACGATCACCGCTAAGGGCGAGCGTAGGTCATGGGAGACCGATTGGGCGAAGGCCTCCAGTTCCTTATTGACGGCCTCCAGGCTGGCGGTCCGCTCGCGTACGCGCCGCTCCATGTCCGCCAAGGCCTGAACGTTCCCCAGCGCCGGGGGCAGCCGCCACAGCTGATCGATGGGGAAAGCATCGAGGGCGCCGGCCTCGAAAAGCTTATGCGCCTCGTCATGCCCGCCCTTGGCGGCCAGCCCGATGCAGCCGCATGCCGGGTTGACCTGGGCGGCCAACCGCAAGGTGGTCGAAGCGTCCCAGCCTTTGGAGGAAGCCGCCAGGAGCACCGAGGGTTGATCGCGCTTGAGCAGGTTCGCGAGGTCGGGAGCGCTATCCGCGACCCTGATTTCCAGAGTGGGAACGGCCTGAGACATGACTTGGACGATGGAGGTCAAATCCTTAGGGCTGGCTCCGGCGATGAGAATGCGCATGGTTACGGAATACACACTACCCTTTATTCCCCATCATCCCAAGGAAAATCCCAAGGTATTTCCCCACTTTGCCGCATCCCCCTTGCCGTCGGCATTCCCCGGGCATATATTTTTACCAAATGGTTAAACCAAAAAGTTTATCCGGAAAGTCAAAAAAGGGGACTACCGCGGGGGAAAAAGCCGCGCGTCCGTCCGCGCGCCGAGCCCGCGCAGGACATTCTCCCGATGCGGAAAAGCGTATCCTGGACGCTGCCCGCAAGGAGTTCATCGCCAAAGGCTTAGGGGGCGCGCGCATGCAGGCGGTGGCCAACGCGGCCGGCGTGAACAAGGCATTGCTGCATTACTATTTCCGCAGCAAGGAAAAGCTTTACCATCAGGTGCTGGAAGATACCGTCGGCACGGTATGGGGGAAGATCAGCGCCGAGTTCCGCAAGCAGGATCCGGCCCAAGGCTTGGAACCATTGCTCCGCACCGTCATAACCACCTACGTGAAGGTCCTGGCCGCCAATCCTGAATTCCCGTTGTTCATGTTCCGCGAATTGGCCTTGGGCCATCCCGCCTTTACCGCCGGCGTCCCCGCCCTGGTGCGGGACTTCCAGGACGTTCCAGCCACCCTGGTCAAGGCCTTGCAGGAGGAGGTTCGCGCCGGAAAGGTGAAGCCTATCCCACCCGTGCATTTCTTCATGAACTTGCTAGGCATGACCGTGGCCACCTTCCTTATCATGCCCATGATCAGACGCCTCGGGCCTGCCTTTGGTTTTCGTATCGATTTCGATCGGGCCTTCCTGGATGAGCGTATCGAGTACATCGCCGACACCCTGTTGAACGGGATCCGCATCAAGAGGTGAATATGCGAATTGCCCCCCTTATCACCGGGATTATCCTGGCGAACATCGCCGCGCCGCGGGCCCTGACCTTGGGCGAAGCCCAGGCCCGGCTTTTCCGCGGCAATCCGGATTTAGCCGTGCTCAAGCTCGAGGTCGAGCGCGCCCAGGATCAGGTCGCGGAAGCGCGCTCCGCCTGGCTGCCATCCGTGGACGCCTCGGGAAACTACGGCTATACCACGGAAACCAGCCGGCTCCAACTCGACCTGCCCATTCCCCAGCCGGCGGGGACCCACATCGATCGGGCCCTGGGGGATCATGACCGCGTAGAGACGGGCCTGGACGCGTCCTACGCCCTGTTCACCGGCTTCGCGCGCGGACGCAAGATTGAATCCCAACGCTTAGGCGTCAAGTCCCGGGAAGCCCAACTGCGGGCGGCGCGAAACCAGTTGTCCCTGCGCCTGGCCGCGCTCTTCTATGCCTGGCAACTGGCGGGCGCCCAGTCCACCTACCAGGAAAAGTTGTTGCAACACGCGCGCGAGCTCGAGAAGCAATCCCAGGACTTCGTGAAGGCGGGCACCGCCGTGCGCAGCCGGCTGCTCTCGGCCCAGGCCCGCTCCCGCGCGATCGAGGTGGACATGCTTACCGCCCGTAACACGCGGGATTCCCTCGCCTTCGAGGTTTTGGCCTTCCTGGGGGACCGTCCGGACGCGGGCCAGGGCGCCGATCCCGGGGATAGCTCCACGGCGATGTCCCTGCTCGCGGATACCAGCGCGCTTTCGGACACGGTATGGAATGCGCCGGGCGACCCGGCGCGGCCGGACGCCGAGGCCTTGGACTTGGGTGCGGCCCAGGCACGGGCCGGCGCGCAGGCCCTGGCCGGCCAAAAATGGCCACAGCTATTCGGATCGGCCGGGTGGCGCTATGCCAATCCCGGCCTGAACCTGGCCGGCGACGAATTCATGAACTACGGCATCTTCGGCTTGCAGCTCAAATGGAACCTCTTCGACGGATCGCGCAACCGCGCCCAGCGCGCGCAGCTCGACGTACAGGCCCGCGAGCTTGGGGAGCAGAAACGCAAGTTGGAGCAGGATTGGCGCAAATCCATGGCCACCGCCCGCCTGCAGTACGCCAGATCGCTGGCGCAATACCAGGCGGCCTTGGCCTCCCGCGAGGCCGCCCGCGCGGCATCCGAAGATCTGAAGCGGCAAGCGGACGCGGGAGTCGCGACGGGAGTGGATTGGCTGGAGGCGCGCAACAACGAAGCGCGCGCGGAGTTGGCGATGGAACAAGCGCGTACCTTGCAGCGGCTGGCGCGGCTGCAATGGGATTACGCCTCGGGAAAGGAGCTGCGGTTCTGATGCGGAAAGAAAAGGCGAAGGGAAGATTCGGCGGAGGCCGATGGATGGCGATGGCCGGGGCGTTGGCGGCGGCCGGTTTGCTGGGAGCCTGCGGAGCGCGCACCGATCCTGATTTCATAGGCTCGGCCATCGTGGAGGCGGAGACCTATCAAGTGGCGGCGCTGACGCAGGGCCAATTGAAATCTTTATACAAGCAGGAAGGGCAATCCGTAGCGGCCGGGGAATTGCTCGGTATCGTCGATACCGTTCCTTACGCCCTGCAATTGCTGGAAGCCCGGGCGGGGCTGGCGGAATCGGACGCGGGCAAGCGCTCGCAACAGAGCCAGATCCAAGGCGGGCAGGCCGAGGTCAAGGGTCTGGAGCGCGATTATGCGCGCATCGCGCCTTTGGCCAAGGAAGGTTCCCTGCCGGCCCAACAGGAGGACAAGCTGGCCTCGGGGCTGGATGCGGGCCGCGCCAAGCTTTCCGCGGCCAGGCAGATGCTCACCAGCATGGATGCCAAACGCCAAGGGCTGGAAGCGCGCATCGGATTGCTGCAGGATCAGCTCCGCAAATGCTATCTGCGGGCGCCGGTAGCCGGACGCGTGCTGACCCGGTACAAGAATCCGGATGAAACCACCGCGCCGGGCCAACCGGTGTACGAGATCGGCCGCGAAGATACCTTACGCATCGACTTTTTCGTGCCGCAAACCTGGCTGTCCGGGATCAAGTACGGCCAAGCCGTGCGCATCAGGTTGGACCAGGGCGGATCGAAGGAAGGATCGTTCTTGCCGGCCGCGGTGAGTTGGATCGGGAACGAAGCCGAATTCAGCCCCAAGAACATCCAGACGCGCGAGAGCCGCAACGAACTGGTCTTCCGCGTGCGCGCCCTGGCCGCCAACAAGGATGGCCTGCTGAAACGGGGACTACCCGTGGAGGTCTGGAAGTAGCCCATGGAACCCGTCGTCTCCATTCGCGCCCTGTCCAAGGACCACGCGGGCGAGCGCGCCCTGCGCGGACTTTCCCTGGACGTGCCCGATCCCTGCCTTTTCGGGATCATCGGGGCCGACGGAGCCGGCAAATCCACCTTGATGAACATCCTGGCCACGCTCTCCGATCCCGACACCGGCGGCGCCCGGGTCTTGGGACGGGATCTCGCCAAGGACTTCCGCTCGATCCGCTCCGATATCGGGTTCATGCCGCAACGCTTTTCATTGTACCAGGATCTTTCCGTGCTCGAGAACCTGGATTTTTTCGCCGACATCTTCGGCATCGCCGGCCAGGCCAAGCGGGATCGCATGCGCGACCTGCTCGCCTTCGCCGGCCTAACCGCCTTTACGGGCCGGCGCGCCGGGCAGCTCTCGGGCGGCATGAAGCAGAAACTGGCCTTGGCCTGCACCCTGGTCCATCAACCGCGGCTGCTCCTGCTCGACGAACCCACGGTGGGCGTCGACCCCGTGGCCCGACGGGATTTCTGGACCATGCTCAAGGCCCTGCGCAAGAACGGCGTCAGCCTCATGGTCTCCACGCCTTACATGGATGAAGCCGCGCTCTGCGATGCGGTAATGCTCTTGCATGAAGGTTCCATCCTGGCCCAAGGATCCCCGGCCGAATTGCTGAAGGCGTACCCCTACCGCCTCTACCGCGTGGATGCCGATCCCGCGGCGCGGATCCCCACCCTCACCTATCCCGGCGATCGCCCGCCGCCGCCCGGCTTCGCTTTGATGTATCCTTCCGGCGGCTCCTTGCATGCCGCCGAGGCCGTCGGCCAGCGCGACGATCCCCTGGCGCGCATCCGTCAGGCCGTACCGCATGCGGGCGCGGCCGCTCCGATCGAGCCAACGCTCGAGGATTGCTTTTTCGCCTTGTTGTCCGGCCATTCCCACGCGGCGCCGGCGGAGGCGAAGGCATGAATGCGGAGGCCAGGCCATGAGCGATGCCGCCTATAGCATCCGCACCGAGCAACTGACCAAACGTTTTGGTCATTTCACCGCCGTGGATCATATCGACGTATCGGTGGCGAAGGGCGAAGTCTTCGGGTTCCTGGGGGCCAACGGCGCGGGCAAGACCACGGCCATCCGCATGCTGTGCGGCTTGCTGGAACCCACCTCCGGCCATGGCTACGTGGCCGGCTTCGACGTGCTCAAGGAGAGCGCCAAGATCCGCACACGGATAGGCTACATGTCCCAGAAGTTCTCCCTCTATCCCGATCTCACCGTCGCCGAAAACCTCAAGCTGTACGGCCGGCTTTACGGGCTGGATGGAAAAGGTTTGCGGGCCAGGATGGAAGAAATGGCCGCCTTCCTGGGGCTGAAGGAACTGCTGCTCAAGCTTACCGCTTCCCTGCCCTGGGGTTGGCAACAACGCCTGAGCCTGGCCTGCGCCAACTTGCATCGCCCCGAGATCCTGTTCCTAGACGAACCCACCGGATCGGTGGATCCGGTCAGCCGCCGCAATTTCTGGGACCTGATCCATCGCCTCTCCGCGGAAGGGACGACCATCTTCATCACCTCCCATTACATGGACGAGGTCGAATACTGCCACCGCCTGTCCATCATGATCGACGGGCGCATCGCGGCCATGGGCTCGCCCCGGGATCTAAAACGCGAGCATGCCAGCGCATCCATTCATGAACTGTTCCTCAAACTCATGGAAGGGAAACCCGGTGCGGAGGGGAAAGCGTCGGGACTCACACCCACGACCGCGGGCGGCCCGTCATGATGTCGCGGTCCCGTCTCCTAACCATCGCGCGGAAGGAACTGCGCCATATCTTCCGGGATTGGCAAACCCTGGTCGTGGTACTCGTGATGCCGGTGATGATGATGTTCCTTTACGGGTACGCCCTCAACGCCGATGCCAAGGATATCCCCTGCCTCATCGAAGACCCTTCCCCGTCCCCGGAGACCCGCGCCATCGCGTCCAAGATCGATGCGAGTTCGCTTTTCGCGGTGGAAGGGCATGTGTTCACCGCCGACGATCCCGCCGAGCTTTTCCGCCTCTACCAGGTCCGCGCCATTTTCCGCTTCCCGCCGGATTTCGCGCGCGATCTCCATCGGCCCGGAGGCGCGCACGTGCAGGCCCTCGTCGACGGGTCCGATCCCAATATGGGAGCCATCATCCGCAACGCGGCCGATCCTATCCTCCTGGGAGCCACCCTGGACGTCGTCGGCATGCGGCAGCCGCGGGTCCTGGACCTGCATACCCTCATCCTCTACAATCCCGAGCAGCGTAGCGCCCTTTTCTTCGTGCCCGGCCTGATGGCTGTGATCCTGCTGATGATCTCGGCTTTGCTGACCTCGGTGGCCATCGCCCGGGAAAAGGAACTGGGCACCATGGGCCAATTGCTGGTCAGCCCGTTAAGACCCTTGGAGATCATCGTCGGCAAGATCCTCCCCTATCTGCTGCTCGCGGCGGTGGACGGCTTCCTGGTTTTGGCGGTCGGCCGCTTGGCCTTCGGGGTGCGCATCGCCGGGAATCCCTGGTTCCTGGCCGCCTGCAGCCTGGTCTACATCTTCACCGCCTTGAGCATCGGCCTGCTCATCAGCACCATCGCCAAGCGCCAGCAGCACGCCATGTTCATGGCCCTGGGCGCCACCATGATGCCTACCGTGATCTTGTCCGGATTCATTTTCCCCGTCTTAAGCATGCCCTTGCCGTTGCGCATCCTGTCGCATATCATCCCGGCCACCTATTTCCTCGAGATCGTACGCGGCATCATCCTCAAAGGGGTGGGCTTGGCGGAGTTGTGGAAGCCCCTGGCGGCGCTGGCCGGCGAAGGCCTGCTCCTCACGGCCATCGCCATCCGCAAGTTCAAGGTGAAATTATGAACGGCTTCCGCACCATCGTCTGGAAAGAGTTCGCCCAGCTCAAGCGGGACAAGACCTCGCTTCGGTTGATGATCATGATCCCCATGATGCAAATGCTGCTGCTGGGTTACGCTCTGACCACGGAAGTGAAGAATACGCCGGTGGCCGTGCTGGATCACGACGGCGGGCCGCGCAGCCGGGAATTGATCCAAGCGGTCGCGCATAATCCGCTATTCGATTACAAGGCATCGGCGGTTTCGGAGAACGATCTCCGGGCCGCGCTCGATCGCGGCGACATCAAGATCGGCATGATCATCCCGGCGGATTTCTCCCGGCTCCTGGAGCGGGCGACACGGATCGATCCCGGGCCCGGCGGAGCGCCTTCCCTGGGGGCCTTGAACGGGGACGGTGCCCGCGTGCAACTCTGGGTGGACGGGCAGGACGCCAACTCCGCCAACGTCGCGCGCGGATACCTGGGCGCCATCCTCAACCAATGGGCCATGGCCGATTTGCGGCATCGCCTGGAAGGCTATGGCATCCGGCTCGATCAAGTCTTGCCGGTTTCCACCGGAGTGAGCGTGCTTTTCAATCCCTCATTGAAATCCACCTGGTACATGATTCCCGGCATCGCCGTCATCCTCGTCACCATGGTCACCGCCCTCCTGACCGGTTTCTCCATCGTACGCGAGAAGGAGGCCGGCACCCTGGAACAATTGATGGTGACGCCGCTGAAGCCCATCCACGTGGTGGTGGGTAAAGCCGTACCCTTCCTCATCATCGGTATCGCGGAATTGATGTTCGCCCTGAACTTCGCGCGCTTCTGGTTCGGCGTCCCTTTTCGCGGGACCTATGTGGCCTTGCTCGCTTTCACCGCCGTATACGTGCTCTCCGCCCTGGGCATCGGCATCTTCACGTCCACGGTGGCCCGCACCCAGCAACAGGCCCTCTTCATCATCTGGTTTTTCCTGCTGTTCTTCCTGCTCTTATCGGGGTTTTTCCTTCCGGTCGAGAACATGCCCCATTGGGTACAGAAGGTGACGCTGGCGAATCCGGTGCGGTGGTTCATGCACGTACTGCGCGAGATGTTCCTGAAAGGATCCGGCTTCGCCGAGCTCTGGCGCGAAGGATTAGCCATGCTGGCCATCGGATTTGGGGTTTTTGGACTTTCTTTGGTAAAATTTAGCCGCCAGGCATCCTGAGGAAATCCACCAGGGATAATGGTGCCTTTCGGCACTTGCCATTAGTTTTACCGCACCTATCTCCTACTTCTGTACACAAAAATTCCTCGGACCCTCGAACCGGAGAAGACCTCCTTTGTCCAAGTTACGCCTTTTATGCCTGGCCCTCGCAGCGTGGGCAGCCGCGCCCGCCCCGGCCCAGGTCTTTCCCGAGGCCCTGCCGGCCAACCGTGGGGCCACAACGCAATATTCCCCGCGTATGCTGGCCCTGGGCGAACCCCGCTTCACCGATTCCTCGCTCTATAACCTGTACGATCAGGGCGGATCGCCCATGGGACTGCTGGAAACGCGTAAGGAGCACGTAGGACTGTCCCTCGGCTACCTGGGAAGCCAGCGCGCGACACCAGGGGATTCCCTGACTCTCAGCCACAGCGATTTTTCCATTCCGCAACTGGGCTTCTTCCAGCCCGGCGTCTTCGGGGCCAGCCTTTACTTCCTGCGCGAATCGGAAGCCTATCGCCAACGGCGCGGCGACAGCGTGGAGAACGGCGCCAATCTTTTCGGCTTGGACATGGCCGCGGGCCCCGCCTCGGGCTTGTTCCGGGTGGGATTCAGCGCCCATGCCCGCTTGGGTTCGATCGATTACCCCGGGGATCCGAACCGCATCCTCCTCTCGGTTCCCTCCTTGCGTTTCGACCTGGGCAGCCGTGTGCTTCCTGGCTTGGAAACGGGGATCTTCGCCGGCTTCGGGGCCAGCTTCGACAGCCTGCGGACCCCGACGGGCGACCTGGAAAGGGTCGCCTCCATGACGCTCCCCCGTTACGGGATCTTGGCGGATGTCGGCGGCACGGAAGCCTTGCCGGTGATGGGCAACGTCGTGCTTGAGCTCGGCACCGATCGCACTTTCGGCGAGTACAGGCCGGCCGGAGGGGACGGCATCCAATATCCCACGGTTTGGACCGACTACTGGACCTTCCAGACCCAATGGATGTATCCGCTCCTGGTGCAGGATTTCCGGTTGCAGCCGGCCATCCGCTTCGCGCACCGTTCCGAGAAGGCGCAAGGCTATAAGGGACTCAAGGGAAACCAGGATCCCTTCAAGAAGGGGAGTAAAATCGACTCCCTCAAGTTGACGAGGAGCGTCAACGATTTCGGCTTGGGCGCGCAGATCAGCTTCCGGGAAATCGTTTCCGTGCTCATGGAATGGGAGACCGCCGGGCATACCTACGAGGCCGATAGTTCGCATGACGAACGTTATAATCGCTTCTCCGTCGGCCTGGAACATTACGTCCATCGCCTTCCCATCGACTTCCCTAAATCGGTAAGCCTGGTATTGCGCGCCGGGTGGACCTGGCGCCAGGACCCGAAAGATCAACCCGGGTATCGGGATTTCCATTTCGAACCCTTCCTTCCCTCCGGCTTGATCGGTGGTCGCAAGCCTTCATTCAGTTCCAAGCCCGACGCCCCGGCAGCGTACAGTGCGCTCAGCCTGGGATTCAGCCTTGGAGTATTGGAGGACAAGCTCCTCCTGGATGGTTTCCTGGGCTTTCCCGAACAGCGTGAACGGATGGCAATCGGGACGCAGGATGCTACCGGAACCGAAATCGGAGCCACTCTGACTTATCGGGTCCTTTGAGGCCGGGGCCGGGGGTCCCTACAAAACCCTAAACGCCGGCTGAATTAGGGAACGGAAGGGTGAACCTTCCGAATTTTCCGAAGCACAAAGAATAACTGAAGCATTAGGTTCTACCGAAGAACCAGGCTAGTCGGAATCGTGGATGGACAACGAGGGGAATGGGAACCCCGCCGACACGCAAAGTGAAGCCAAAAACTCAACCTGGAGCCTAGAAATGAAAAGCCAACGAAAAAGCGTAAGTGCGGCCCTTATCGCCGCATTTTCGACGCTCATGGCCGCCTCGGCGGCCCACGCCGCGAATGAATGGGCGGTCGATGCCAAAGGCAACATCACGCTCAATGGCGCGGTTTTCCGGATCAAGGGCGGGTCCTGGTTCGGGCTCGAGGGCCGGCATGAACCGTCCTCGGATGCGACCAACCCCAGCGGCGCGCCGATGGAACTGTATCTCGGCAATATGTTCTGGAGCGAGAGCGGCCGTACCTTGACCCAAGACGCTGCCGAAATCAAGGCCATGGGATTCAACAGCATTCGTATCCCGGTTGTGCCCCAGACCTTGTCGGACGCCGATCCGCAGGGCCTGGATCCCAATCTGAAGAACGCGAAGGCCGTGCGGATCCAAGGCGCTTTCACCGCCCTGAAGACGATGATGCAGGCCTGCTCCGCCGCCGGCCTGTACGTCATGCTCGACATGCATTCCTGTTCCAATTACGTAGGCTGGCGGAAGGGCCGGCTGGATGCCCGCCCGCCTTATGTGGACAAGGATCGTCAAAGTTACGATTTCAAGCGCGAGGATTATTCCTGCGCCGAGACCGATAACCCGAGCACCGTCACCCACATCAACGCGTACAACGTCACCAAGTGGCTGGCAGATCTGAAGACCCTGGCCGGGCTGGGAGCGGCCGCCGGCGTGGACAACGTGATGGGCATCGACATCTTCAACGAGCCCTGGGATTACAGCTGGAGCGAATGGAGCTCCTTGATTGATCAAGCCTACGGCGCCATCAGCGCCGTGAACCCCCGCATCCTGATCTTCGCCCAGGGGATCGGCAGCACGAACGGCAACCAGGACGGCTCGCCCACCACCATCAACAAGACCCCCTTCGGCGACACGACTTCGAATCCCAACTGGGGCGAAAACCTGTTCGAAGCGGGCCTGAAGCCGCCCACCATGCCGAAAAGCAAATTGGTGTTCTCACCGCATACCTACGGCCCTTCCGTTTTCGTGCAGAAGATGTTCGCCGACCCGGCCCAACCCGAATGCGCCGGCCTCGAGGGCGACGCCTTCGGCGATAAGAAGTGCCGCATCGTGATCAACCAAGCGAAGCTCGACAAGGGCTGGCATGATCACTTCGGCTACCTGAGGGCAATGGGTTATGCCGTGGCCATCGGCGAGTACGGCGGGAACATGGACTGGCCCAACAAGGCCGAGGCCGTCAACCAGCAACGGTTCAGCTACATCACCGATCATACCTTCGATGAGCAGTGGCAGAAGGCCTTCGTCGATTACATGATGCGGGAAGGCATTTACGACTCCTTTTATTGGTCCATCAACCCGGAATCCGGCGACACCTACGGTATTTTCAAGACCCCGTATGACCCGATTTCCAACAAGGACGGATGGGGAACCTGGTCGGCCACCGATTCCCGGAAGACCACCTTATTGAGCAAGCTCTGGAGCATGCCGGAGGTCGCGAACCCGGGCAACGTCATCGCCGTCAAGAGCGCCTCCAAGAAGGGCTTCGATTTCCATGCCTCGGGCACCGGGCTGATCGCCTACACCTTGCCCAAGACGGAAACGGTTTCCCTTAAGCTCTACAATCTCGACGGAAGCCTGCGGTCGGAAGTCATCAGCCAAGAGCAGTCGGCGGGTTCCTACTCCCTGAACCGGCAGCAGATGAAGGCCAAATCGGGGCTGTATCTGGCGGCATTCAAGGCCGGCGAATACACCTACAATCAAGTCGTGTATCTGGCCCAGTAAGCCATCGCCAAGTAATCCATCATGAAAACGGGCCCGGCATCGCTGCCGGCCCGTCTTGCTTCCCCGTCTTCCATATCTCGTCCGGCTTCCCTTCCTCCCGTTCCTCCTACTCCCCTTCTTCCTCTTCCTCGCCCAATTGCGCGTACGCGCTGTCGATGGCGGCGAGGCAAGCGGCCGATTGGCCGGGCCAAATCGACTGGGGTAGTTTGAGCAGCGCGCGCCTGCGCCGGATCAAAGCGCGCTGGCATTGGGGGACAGGGGCATCGAGGGGCAAGGCGCCGCACAGATCCGCAAAGGCCCCCGGATCATCCAGCCCCCGGGCATATTCCAGAACGCGTTGCGGATCGCGGCTGATGGCCTCCGCGAATGCGAGATCCAGCTCATCGGCCGCATCGCCTTCCGCTGCCGCGCGCAGGGCATCCCCCACTTCCAACCAAGCGGGATCGGCTGAAACGATGCCCGCTTTTACGTCCGCCCAGGCGGGCCTTTCGTAGATCTCGCGCAGCACCGAACGCGCTCCCAGGCGCTGCACGCGCGCGGCCAGAACCTGGGCCGGGCTTTGTTCCGGCGCCACCCGCTCGCGCTTCTCCAAAGCGGCGGCGAAGCCGGTAGCCAGCATCAGGGCCAGGGCCAATCCGCGCGCGCTCACTGACGCTTTTACGGGGAATCCTATCCGAACGCTCAGGGAGAATCCCTTCGAGGTACCCGCGCCGCCATGGCGCGTTTCCACAATGTCCATTGCCGGGCGCTGTCCAGGGCCTGGGGCAATTTCAATCCGGGTCGATCCCGGATCAAGGCGGACCATGAGTCCAGATACCGGGTGGTGGCAGAGTCTTCCCAGGGACGGGATGCCAGGAAGGCGTCGTACTCCTTCTGCGCGTCCGTCAGGCCCGCGAAAGCCGCGTTCGCCCCCGCGCTATCCTCGAAGGTCCGATAGTACAATGTCAGGAACTCGGCGGCCTTGAGCTGGAACATGTATCCCAGGGACCGCTGTTCGTATCCTCCCGACAATACCTTGGGGCCGGTGTAGGAATCCACGCGCAGATTGCGTCCCAAGCGGAATAGGCCGAGGGCGGCGTCCCTTCCGCGTAGGCGGATATCGTACGGATGCTCGCCTTGGGTGGATAGGAATACTGAATACAGGATATCGATCAGCTTTTCGAAGGGCGGGAAGGGCACCCGCCGATAAAGCGCGACGGCTTCGGTCAGGGTATAAGGGTTCCATTGGCGGCAATCGCTGAACAAGCCCAACAGCGCCTCTTCCAAGCGGGGGTAGTAGAAATCGCCGCGGGGGAGCCGCCGCGGGTCTTGAAAGATGGCGCGGGCTTGCGGCACGCGTCCTTCCCGGAGCAAGAGATACGCTTCGATCACCCGCAGCGCCCCGTTGCCGGGGTCGCGGGCCAGGGCCTTGTCGAGCCAGGGGCGCGCGCGTTGGAGATCGCCAGCGCTGTCGCCGGCCGCCGTGCCGGCGGCTTCGACCGCGCTGTCGTCGGAGGTCGTAACATCGGCGGCTTCGAGATAGGCGAGACAAAGCCGGAAGGCGATCATAGGTTCGCCGGGGCGCAAGCTATCTGCGCGGATCAGTTCGGCGATGCGGACTTGCCGGGAGGTATCCGTGAGCCCGAGGAACAGGTGCAGGCGCCAATCCCCCGGATACCATTCCGCGATCTGCTCCAACGGCTCCGGCGGCCGGAAGTCCGCCAGGGAAACCTTCCGTTGCGATTCGGTCAGAGGGGTTTCGCGTAATGGCTTACGCCCATCGCACCCCGTAAGGCCACACGGAAGGCAGCCGAGGATGCCCGCGAGCGCGAGCCCTTTGGCCAATGCGATGGACGGCCGTACCGGCATGGGGACAAATGTACAATCCGGGTCCCGCGAATTCGTATCATTCCTACATTCCTCAGGGAGCGGCTGGCCGCTCTCCGGAACCATAGCATGGAGAAATACGCCCGCATCGTCGGCTACGCCTCGGCCCTCGCGATTCTGCTGGCGGCCCTGGCCCTGGTCATGGGCCTCCGCGAAGGCGTGCTCTTCCCCCATCATCGCGTGCGGGTCCGTTTCCCCGCCATCGGCACCCTGATGGAAGACGATCCCGTGAAGCTGCGCGGCGTGGCCGTCGGGCGGGTGGCCTCCATCCGGGCGGAAAACGGCGAGGCCATCGCGACATTGGAATTCTTCCATGGTACGCCTCTCCCCGCCGATTCGCGCTTCGTCAATTACAACTACAGCCTTTTCGGCGCGCGCATGGTGATCCTGGTGCCCGGCTCCTCGCGCGAGCCCATGGACGCGGAAAAGCTGCAGCAAGGGGACTTCAGCGCCGGCGTATCCGAATCCATCCATCGCGTGGATGAATTGCTGCGTACGGTTTCCGAATACAAGCGCCTGAGCATGCGCCTGGACCGAGGCTCGGACACGTCCCTCTCCGTGCAGCAATACCTCGCCCTCCGGGTGTATCCGGTGCTGGAGCGGTTCGCGGCCCTGACCCGGGACATGGATTCCCTGCAAAGCGCGGCCGGATCGCAATTGGATGGGCTGGAAACGGCGGCGGCCGGCATGGATCGCCTGGGGCGCGGTTTATCTTCCCAAAGCGACACCCTGGTCGCGCGCGCCGAGCGGACTTTGGATCGGCTGGCGCGACTGACCGCGCAATCCACCATCGTGCTCCATGGCCTCGAAGAGATAGCCATCGCCAGCCAGGACACAACCCATGGCCCCGGCCGCCTTATCGCCAACCGGGATCTCTACGATAAGACCATGGCCGTGACCCATGCCTTGGAGGACATGCTTAAGCTGCTGGAGAAGGACGGGTTGACGGATGCCATCCATTTCTGGCGCAACGTCCACGTCCGGTGGAAAAAGTATTCCGAATAGCGGCCGAAGCGATCAGACGGCGGTTCGCGCCAAGATCCCTTTCACATCTTCCCATAAGACCGGGATTGACTCGGGCTCCCGCGCGGGCCGCAAGCGGATGCCGTCCCGATCCTCCTCTACGAACAGCAGGTCGAGACCGGGACGGTAGCCGGATAAGGTGGAAGCCCAAAAGGTCCTTTCCGCGGAACCGGGCGGGTCGGCCAAAATCAGATGGATGGGCCCTTCATGCCAGCGGCCGATGAAGAGGGCCTCGGACCCATGGGCCGTATCCAGGACCCAGTAGCCGCTCTCGCGCAGGGATTCCCTAATCCAATGACGCCGATAGGGATCGGCTACCCGTAATAGGACGGTTCCGCGCGTGCGGCAGGCATCGCGCCGGCCGGCGAACGGGGTTCCCCGCAAGATGGCTTCCACCCGTTGCGACAGAACCAAGGGACTAAGGGGCTTGGGTAGGAATTCGCCTAGGGGATCGCCGCAAGCCAGCGCCACCAGCGGATCGCCCGCGTATGCCGACACGTAAAGGACCTTGAGCCCGGGATTGCCCCGGCGCATCAAGCGCGCCAACTCGAGGCCGTCGCAATGGGGCGGCATCATCACGTCGGTTACAAGCAAATCCGGCGGACCGGCTTCCCCGGCGCTCAGCTCCAAGGCCTCCAGCGCGTGCGCCGCCGTCAGCACGGCGTAACCGTTCATCCGCAGCACGTCGGCCATCAAGCGACGCAATGCCGGCTCATCATCGACCACCAGTACATGGGGCATTTTGCCTTGCATGGGAGCCTCCCCGTGGATTCCTTCGGGAACTATGACTTCACGGCCGAAAATACACCTTGGCCGGCGCGCCACCAAGGAAAAAACGCCGGCGCCTCACGCCTTCCGGAGGGCAAAAGAGGTTAAATTGTACTTGCCGGCGGCAGCCGGCATGCCGGCCTTGGCCGGACCCGTCACCGAGGAGTTACCCATGCGCCCCGCAGAAAACCGCAAACCCCCATCGTTCCGGAAGCGCGTCTTCCTGGCGGCGGCTATGCTTTCCGCGGCTATCGCCGCCCGGGCGGAGGAAGATCCCCTGTTGGGCAACATCAAGGGGATCCAATGCGTAGGCTGCACGGCCGGATCCGTTGATCTGATCATCCATGATCCCATCGATGTGCGGGACTTCCAGGTGCGCATCGCGGAAAGCGATTACCAGAAAATCATCACCCCTCTGCCCGGCAAAACCATATACGACAAGAACGGCTGCTTCTATTGGTTCGACGCCCCGAAGGGGCAGGTTTCCGCTAAAGCGGATGCCGCCAAGAAAAAAGCCGCCGGCAAGCAGGACAAAGACGATGCCAAGAAAGCGGCCCCGGACGATTCGTCCCATTCCGACTCCGG
Source organism: Fibrobacterota bacterium (assembly GCA_019509785.1). Taxonomy (NCBI): domain Bacteria; kingdom Pseudomonadati; phylum Fibrobacterota; species Fibrobacterota bacterium. Next base: position 43,869 of record JAEKLQ010000045.1, read on the forward strand.
TTCCCCGGCGCCGCCTCCCTCGCCGGAAATCCAGGGAACCCCTTCGCGGTGCATCCCCTACACGCGCGTGGAACCCGCCCCGTCCCAATCGGGAAAGCAGAAGGACTGACGGGGCATGGCCGGACCCATCGAAAACCTTTCCTTCGTGGCCCGGCGCCTGATCCAATACGAGCGGCGCTTCGCCCTGGCCAATCCCAGGCGCAAGGTCGAGGCCGCGACCCTATTCTCCCGCATCGCCGCCAGCCTGCAGGCTTTGGCTTCCGATTTGGGAAGGGATCAATTGCCCAACGATCCCAGCCGGGAGTTGGTCCTGTATTCGACCCGGCTCGCCGAGTGCGTGGGCGAAGAGCTGGGGGAGCCCGAGTCCGAGCGTCTCGCGAACGTGCTGGCCGAGGCCAGCGACAAGGAGCGCCTGTATTTGCAGTACCGCTCCTCCGAGAACAAGAAGGACTTGGCCGAGGAGTTGGAAAAAGCTTCCATTTTGATCCAGGCCCTGGCTAACGGCCTATGCCCCACCCCCCCGCCGACCCCCGGCTGGGTCGAATCCCCCCTGGCGTAATTCTCCGCTTCCCTGGCTTCCCCATCTTCCCGATGGTAAAATCCGGGTGAGGGAAGCCCATGAAACATCCGTTCACCGGGGAATACATCAAGATGGCGACCGAGGCCGGCGAGGTCCAGGCGGTTCGCCTGGGGACCAAGCTCTTCGAGGCCGGGGACTTCGTCATTTTCGAATCCGCCTTCACCCCGGCGGGTATGGTTTCTCCCATCGACGAGCATTCCCATGGCGTTCCCCAAGACAATGCCCGGGTCTGGCTGCCGCAGTTGCGGCAATTAATGGATATGTTCGGGGATTTCCGTTCTTCCCTGGAAGCCTTCAGCTCGGCCTTGGGATCGCATGCCGGGGCCCCGAACGGCTACTTCGATAAGTTCAAAAGCTGGGAAGAAGTGACCCTCGCGGTCCTGATGCTGCGGAAAGCCGGCAAGATCTGGAACGGCCAGGCCTGGCTACGCGGAACCCCTGCGTAATCCTGATTACCCTGCGCATCCCTTGGGATGGGCCGGTTTTAAAGCCGCGAAATCAACAACTCCCTCTGGAATATCAGTTCCTTCGGCAGGTGATCGTAGAGCGAGATGAATAGCTCATCTTGCGAGATCACCTCGCGCTTCCAGGCGTCGATATCGATGGCTTGGATTTCCTCGAAGTTCTGTGGGGTAAAACCGCGCAATCCCTTGATTTCGATCTCTTCCGCCAAGGGCATCCAGCCCAGGGGCGTTTCGATCGCCCCGCGGCGGCCCTGGCATCGGCCTACGATCCACGCCAGCACACGCATGTTCTCGCCGAAACCGGGCCACATGAATTTCCCTTCCGCGTTCCGCCGGAACCAATTGACCTGGAAAATCAAGGGCGGGCGCTTGATCAGCTTCCGCATCTTGATCCAATGGGCGAAGTAATCGCCCATGTTGTAACCGCAGAAGGGAAGCATCGCCATCGGGTCCCGGCGCACCAGGCCCGTCTTCCCTTCCGCCGCCGCGGTGGTTTCCGATCCGATGGTGGCTCCCATGAATACGCCATGGATCCAATTGAAGGCCTGGCAGATGAGGGGGACGTTGGTGGCCCGCCTTCCGCCGAAGATGATGGCCGAAAGCGGGACCCCGGCGGGATCCTCCCAAGCCGGATCGATGGTGGGGCAATTGGAAGCGGGCGCGGTAAAGCGGGAGTTCGGATGCGCCGCGGGAGCCTGGCTTTCCGGCGTCCAAGGGTTCCCGCGCCAATCCATCACGCCTGCCTTCGGCGGCGGGCCCAATCCTTCCCACCAGACGTCCCCGTCCCCGGTCAAAGCGACGTTGGTGAAGATGGTGTCCTTGGCGATGCTGTGCATGGCGGTAGGGTTGGACTCCCAGCTGGTTCCCGGCGCCACCCCGAAGAAGCCCGCCTCCGGATTGATGGCGCGCAAGCGCCCGTCGGGCCCGGGTTTGATCCAGGCGATGTCGTCCCCGACCGTATTGGTTTTCCAGCCGGGCATGGTGGCCGGTGGCACCATCATGGCGAAATTGGTTTTGCCGCATTGGCTGGGGAAGGCCGCCGCCACATAGGTCTTTTCCCCGCTCGGCGAGGTCACTCCCAGTATCAGCATATGCTCGGCCAACCAGCCCTCGTCCCTTCCCATCACCGAAGCGATGCGTAAGGCGAAGCATTTCTTGCCCAGCAGGGCGTTGCCCCCGTATCCGCTGCCGAAAGACCAGATGGCGCGCTCTTCGGGGAAATGGACGATGTGCCGTTCCGGAGGATTGCAGGGCCAAGCGACGTCGGCCTGGCCGGAGGCCAGGGGCGCCCCCACCGAGTGCAGGCATTTCACGAAGTCGCCATCGCCCAGCACCCGCAAGGCGCCAGCGCCCATGCGGGTCATGATGCGCATGCTAACCGCCACGTAGGCCGAGTCCGTGAGTTGCACCCCGATGCGGGCGATGTCCGATCCCAAGGGGCCCATGCTGAAAGGCACCACGTAAAGGGTGCGACCGCGCATGCAGCCGCGGAACAGGCCGGTCAGCTTGGCCCGCATCTCCAAAGGGGCTTTCCAATTGTTGGTGGGCCCGGCGTCTTCGCGGCGCTGGGAGCAAATGAAGGTGCGCTCTTCGGAGCGCGCCACGTCTTCGTGATGGGAGCGGCAATAAAAACTATTGGGACGCTTCAGAGGGTTGAGGGGGATGAAGGTTCCGCTCTTGACCAAAAGATCGCAAAGCCGATCGTACTCGGCTTGCGAGCCGTCGCACCATTCGATGCGCGCCGGTTGGCACAACGCGGCCGTTTCGTGGACCCACGCCTCGAGCTTCGCATTCGCCGCCATCAGGACTCCTTCTCGTGCCGACATAACCCGCCCCAGGTTTCGAAAACCGAACGGCTCCCGCCAGGACTGTCCGCTAAAATAGCCTCTTCCGGGCGCGGGAGAAGGTTCGTGAGGCTCCCGGCCAACCAAGGACTTTACCGGTTCAAGACGTTTTTTTCCATCTTAGGGCGCCTTGCCCCGGATGGCGGCGCGGACGGGCAAGGTTATATTTATGGGGCGGATGCGCGGCGGGAACGCCGGCGTCCGGTCATCCGGAGGGACCGTAACATGCCGAATACCATATCCAAGGACGCCTTGCTGGCCGAAGTACGCGCCATCCTGCAGAAGGGCGGGAATTCCGATCCAACCATGGATCAAGTCCTCTCCAAGTTGCTTGAGGCCTTCCAATGCCAGGTCGGCACCATCCACACCATCGATGCCTCCACCGGCATGCTCAAGATGCGCGCCCGCCGGGGCATCCCGGATTCCATCCTCGACAAGGTGAAGATGATCCCGATCGGCAAGGGCATGGCCGGCATCGCGGCCGAACGTAAGCAAGCCGTGCAAGTCTGCAATTTGCAGACCGATACCTCGGGAGTGGCCAAGCCCGGGGCCAAGGACACCAAGATGGAAGGATCCATTTCGGCGCCCATGATGCTGGACGGGAAGGTCTACGGCACGGTGGGAGTAGGCAAACCCATCCCTTACGAATTCTCCGACGAGGAAAGCGGCGCCATCATGGACGCCGGAGCCGTAATCGCATCCTTCGTCAAGTGAGGGCCCGTACACGAAAGTAATCCGGGCGCCAGCGGCCTTTTTTCTCATCGCCCTCATCCATGGGGCTGCGACGTCGCCAATGTCGCAGGAAGCCGTGAATCCGCTGCGCGGCGACCTAGGGGTGCATGATCCCGCGATAATCAAAGCTTCTTCCGCTTACGTGATCGTTTCCACCGGAAACGGCATCTCACTTAAGACCTCTCCCGATCGATTGACCTGGCGGAACGCCGGCTCGGTGTTCACCGCCAATCCCGCCTGGCATAAGACCTACGTCCCGCAAGCAGATGCTTCCTTATGGGCCCCCGATATCTCCTTCCGGGACGGGAAATATTGGCTCTACTACGCGGTATCCACTTTCGGCTCCAACGTTTCCGCCATCGGCCTGGCGACCACCCCCACCCTGGACGCCTCCGGCCGGGGCGATTGGGCCGATCAGGGGATGGTCGTCCGCTCGCAAGCCGCGGACGATTTCAACGCCATCGATCCGAACGCCGCCCTCGATAGCGACGGCGCGGCCTGGCTGGTCTTCGGCTCCTTCTGGTCGGGAATTCAACTGCTTCGGATCGATCCCGCCACCGGCAAGCCGTCAGCGGATGCCAAACGCATCGGCCTGGCCACCCATAGCGGCGGCATCGAAGCCCCGTTCCTCTTTTTCCGGGAGCCTTATTGGTACCTGTTCGTTTCCTGGGACAAATGCTGCCAGGGCGCGGCCAGCACCTACAACATCCGCGCGGGCCGGAGCGCGAAAATCGATGGGCCATACAAGGATAGCCGCGGCGTAGCCATGGCATCGGGTGGAGGCGACTTAATCGACGCCGGGGATGCTCGTTGGAAGGGGCCGGGGCACTGCGCCGTGTTCATCGATCGGGATACCGCCTTCATGGCGAACCACGCCTACGACGCCAAGAACGCGGGCGCTTCCACCTTATGGATACGGCCGTTGTATTGGACCAAGGCCGGGTGGCCAAGCTTGGATGCTACGGCGGGGACCCCTTCCGCGATCCGGGTGGGGAGACAGCCGACCCGTTTTTTCGATCGGGATCGCTTACGGGATGCCGTAGGCAGGAAGGCGCCGGGGGGACGGCGCGCTACTATGCCCGGATTCGCGGCGCCCGTGACCCGCTGAACCGGGTATCCGCCGCTGCGGCGGATGCTAGGAGCGCATTCCCTGTACCAGCCAGGCCAAGCTGAAATAGCCCGCCCACACGGCGGCCACCGCCGTCAATACCGGCACCGGGGAAGCATGTCCGGGACCTTGGGCCAGGGAAGCCCAGAATCCGTTGGCCAGGGAAGCGCCTGCCGTCGCCAGTCTCGCTATGTTCTTTCCGCTCTTCATCATATCCCAACCCTTCATTCCGTTAGTCTATGGCCTGGGGAAACCTGCAGGGTACGGGTAACCTGCGTATTTCCACGCACATTCCGTGCGCGCCGGCGGGCCCTTCGGCCCGGTCTGCGCTAGCGGGCATGCGGGCCCAGTTCCAGATTCTTGTTCTCCACCACGCCTTTTTCGTTGATCTTCACGAGCATGGGCAAGGGATGGTTCGCGTAAAACCGCCGGGCCTCGGGGCCGGCCATCCCTACCATCCAATCCATATGGTGCTTGAGCACCGCTTGCTGCACCGAAGGCAAATCGGATTCGGTGGTAATGCTTATCACCTGCCAGTTCTTGCCCCCGAAGGACTTCCAGAACCCCCGCACCCCTTCCAGGTTGTCGTAGCAGGGCTTGCAGAGGGTGGACCAGAAATGCAAAAGCACCTTCTTCCCGCGCAAGTCGGAAAGCCGCACCGTATCGCCGTCCATGTTCACGAAGCGGAGGTCGGGGGCCGGACGCCCTTCGAAGGCTTTGGGGGCCGCGGCGGCGGGATCGAAAGCGGCCAGCCGCTTCAAGTCCAGCCATCCGCCTTTATCATCGGCCGCGACGACCTGGTAGGAGATCGAATCCAGGGAAAACCGGATGGGAGCGCCCGGAGCCGCGGCGACTCCGCCCGCATCCAGCGATTTCACCAAGGCACCTTCCCCGTCCCAGTCCACCACCACGCGGTCTCCCCCGTCCAGGCGGATGCGGCCGTCCCCATCTGCATCGCAGGCTCCCAACCACCAATGCTTGCCTCCCGATTGCAGCCAGCCAGCATTGATGTCCATGACGCGGATGCGAATCGGCTCTTCATCGCACATGGCCCAGGCCAGGTTCCGCTTCAAGCCTTCGCATTTCTCCCGCCAGGCTTTCGCGTTCTTGCCGGCGCGGCAGAGCGCCAGCGGAGGCATGCCCGCCCCGGAATGCGCCAAGGTCACGCAAGAGTCGCCTTTGGGCCAGAACTTTCCCGGACCGTCATTGCCCAAATCCTCGTCATCGTTCAGGTCGGCGAAAACGGAGTCGCCCTTCGGCGTGGCGAACAGGGCGATGGAGAGCATAGGATCGCCGCCTTGGGCGCGAATGCCTTTCAAGGAAAGGAAGCGGAGCGATTCCAAGGGCTTGTTGCGGGGCAAGATCACTTTTTCATCCGCCATCACGCGCGGCAGGGCGACGGCCTGGCAGGGGCCCCTGGCATCGGGGCAATCCAGGAAATCGCCCATCGCCGGTTCGCGCGGATCGAAAGTTCGCTCGTCCAGGACCAGACGAATCGTTTCACCCACGGGATCGGCGGCGCCGATCGGGACTATCAAAGCCAAGACGCCCGCTACGAAGGCAGCGGGGAGGTGGCGGCATTTTCGGAAACCCATCCGGATTTATGGTACCGGGCGCCGCGCGAAACCGTCAAGCATAAGCCGTCACGGCGTTCGGGGCCCGCCCGGTTTCCCGGAAGACCCGGGCGATGCGAACCACTTCTTCGGCCACCGCCTCGGCGGCCTGGTCGGTGGAGGCCCCTAAATGGGGGGTGCCGACGCATAAGGAAGCCAATTCCGCGTCCGCAAAGGGGGCTTCCCCGGTTTTCGGCTCCCCGGCGAAAACGTCCAATCCGACCCGCAAGCCTTTACCGCGGATGGCTTCGATCAGGGCCTCGCGATCCACCACTTCGCCCCGGGCGGTATTGACGAATAGGGCTCCGGGCTTCAGGGCGGCGAAGAACTCGCGTCCCAGCAGGCCGCGTGTCGCAGCGGTGGAGGCGACGTGTACACTGACGGCGTCCACGGATTTGGCCAATTCGAGCAGGGATGGGGTGAATTCCACCCCGGCCTCTGAGGCAAGCGCGGGGGTTAGGTGATCTGACCAGGCCTTAACCTTCATTCCCAGGCCCTTGGCATCTCGCGCCATGGCATGCCCGACCGAACCCAATCCTACCAGGCCCAGCGTCCGGCCCATCAGGCCTTTTCCCTGCCCCAAGGCGGCCTTGGTCCAGTTGCCGGCGCGTAGATCCCGCGTCGCATCGGCGATATGGCGATCGGCCGCCAGGAGCAGGCCCAAGGCGATTTCGGCGACGGCATCGGCATTGCGGCCCGGGGTGTTGCTGACCTGGATGCCGCGGGCGGCGGCGGCGGCGACGTCGATGGTATCCGTGCCGGCCCCGGCCCGGATGATAAGCCTTAAGGACGGGAAAGCGGGCAGGAGCGCCCCAGGAACCAGGCTCGAACGGACCACCAGGATTTCGGCAGTGGCGGCGGCGGCGGGAAGAGTCCCGGCGGGCAAGCCCTTGGACTCGTCTATCGAGAAACCCAAATCCTTCAAGGCGCCCACAGCGCGAACGTCCAGCTTATCGGCGATCAGGATGCGCATGAGGGCCCCCTTTCCACTCTACCACCGGGCCGGTTCCGCCGCCAATCCTCCAGGTTTCCGGAATCCCGCCGCGGCTGGCCCGCATATTCTGAAGATAGACCTTGGGGGAAGGCGGCGCCAGGTGGCGAACGGTCAATGCCCGATGCGAAAATAGAGGAAGTTCACCGCCGCCTGGATGACTCCGATGAATACGCCCAGGACCAGGCCGATGATGGCGATCTCGTTCAGTTCCTTGTAACCGATCTGCTCGATGATGTCGTTCAGGCGCTGCACGTCGAAAGCCAGGATATTGCGCCGGATGGTATCCCGCAAATCGATCTTGGTCTCCAAGGTCTTCACCAAAAGCTCGGTGTATTTTTCCGCCTCGGAAGAGAACATATCCGCCACCTTATCCCGGATCTTCCCGAGCTTATCCGGCGTAACGAACATGCCGACGAGGGGGATTCCCGACAGGATCTCCCCCACCTTCTCTTCCCATTTATCCAATATCAGTTGCCGCATCGCCTGGGCGGGATCCACCCGCTTCAGGAACTGCATGATATCTTCCTCCTTGAGGAACTCCCGGGCGATGGCCTCCGAGATACGCTCCGCCAAATCGGCCTGGCGCCGGGGCAGCAAGCCCTGGATACGGATCCCGAGGATATGGATGGGGCGAACCGGCTTGAGGAGAAGCTTTACGGCCAGCCAATTGGTGAACCAGCCGTGCCCTCCCGCCAAAAGGATGGGCAAGAGAATCAGGGTGATGATTTGGGCGAGGGGCATGCCGGGGAAATCTAAAAAGAGGCCTGGCTCGGCGACGGAGAATCCCGTACGGAAGCGCGTAGACGCCGAATTGGCTTTTGATTACTTTTGCCTGCCGTTATTGGAGTGTAGCTCAGCGGTAGAGCAATCGGCTGTTAACCGATCGGTCGTAGGTTCGATCCCTACCACTCCAGCCACTTTCCCCTTCGATTCGCCTCAGCCGTAGGCCTTGAAGAAAAAGTAAAGCGTCATGGCCGAAGCCAGACAGGTGATGGCGATGCGGACCTTCCCCTGCTCCACTTTCTGGACCCAATGCCCGGCCGCATAGCCCCCGACGATGCAGCCCGAGGTCATGACCAGGGCGGGAGCCCAATGCACCTTGCCGGATATGATGAAGACGACAACCCCGATGCCGTTGATGACCATGACTTGTAGCGATTTGAGCGCGTTCATTTCATGGATGTCGTTCATCCCGATCAGGGTGAGCACGGCCAGGGTCATGATGCCCATGCCGCCGCCGAAAAAGCCTCCATAAACGGCGATGCAGAAAAGCAGCAGGTAGACCAGCCAGCGCGGGAAGGGAGCCTCCGCCCCGCGGATGGCCACGAGACGGGAGGTGATTTTCGGGCCGGTGATGAACAAGGTCGTGGCGAAGAGCAATAGCCAGGGCAGCAGCGCCATGAAGAAGGCGTTGGTGGTGAAGAGCAGGAGGACGGCGCCCATGGCGCTTCCGCAAACGGCGAGGGCGAGATAGACGGCGAGGGGATGCTTGCGGCCTTGCAGGTTGCGGCGATACGCGAACAAGGTCGCGATCAGGCCCGGCCACACGGCGATGGTCCCGCCGATATTGGCGATCACCGGCGCATCCCCGGCCCAAATCAGGGCGGGCAAGGTGATGAAGCCGCCGCCGCCCGCCAAAGCGTTGAGCCCGCCCGCCAGGGCCCCCGCGGCGAACAGTACCGGCCATTGCAGAGAATGCATTTTTGAACGGTACTCAAATCGCGCGCGCCGGTCATCCTGCGCATTCTCGGTTTCAAGTCATGCCGGCAACTTACCTACCACGCCCCTACGCTTGCGCGAGGTACGTCCGCCATCCGCCCAAGGCGGTTATGTCCCGGGCTCCTTCGACCGCCCAGGTCTCGCACAAAAAGCCTTTGACCTTCTCCCCGTTCTCCAACTCTACCGTCCCGATGCACAAGGGCTCCAAGACCTTCTCCATAAAGGCGCCCAACGCGGCCGGGCTCATCTCCCATACCTCGAGTTCCAACCGCTCGCCGTTTTCCACCCGCACCACGCCGGGAAATTTCCGGCCCGGCCGTTCGATCACGTGCATGCGATAGTTCGGCGCGGTGCGGACCGTGGCGTTAAGTCGCGCGCCGAGTTCCAGCAATTGCCAATTCAAAGGCTGACCGGAAAGATGCAAGCCGGCCACCGCAAGACGCGCGCTACGCCGACCATCCGGCCCGATAGGATCAATGGCGGGCGAGGAAGAAGCCGAGGGAACGCGATGCGCCGTGGTCCCTAGCCCCAAACCCGTGGCAGCGTGGAAGGCCGCGCCCAAGGAAGCCAAGGCGCCGTCCTGGAACGCCGGCGCGATGAGGGTGACCCCGAACGGGAGGCCGTTGGCGCGCATTCCCGAAGGTATGGCCAAGGCGCATAGATCCAGCAGGTTGACGAAATTGGTATAGGCTCCGAGGCGGGCGTTGACGCCGATCGGATCGGCTTCGACTTCTTCCCGGGTCGGATGGAAGGGAGCGGTGGGCACCAGAAGCGCATCCAAGCCGCGCAAAAGGCCGTGCGCGCGGACCTTCAACTCCCGCAACTTGTAATAGGCGCGGAAGCCCGCCTCCGCGGTGAGGCCTTTCGCCGGCGATAGGATCCGGGTGATCACCGGCAATACGTCCCCGGGCCGGGAGTCCACGAAAGCCCCGAAGGCGGCCTGCCTTTCGGCCAACCATGATCCTTGGTACAAAAGACGGGCTGCTTCGGCGAAGGAGGCGAAAGGGATCTCTACCCGCGTGCCGCCCAAGGCCTCCAGGCGGGCAATGGCCGCTCCGAAAAGCGCGCGGGTCTCGGCGTCGGCGACGGCGAGATGGGATGCATCCGGGACCCCGAATTGGAACCGGGCCGGAGGACGGCCGAAGGCGAGGGCCGCCTGTTCGCGATCGGCAGGAATCTCTCTAGTGAATGGATCCTTGGCATCGATTCCCCGGGCCAGGGAAAAGATCCCGAAGGCATCCTCGCTGGTGAGCGCGAAGACGGACACGCAATCGAGGGAACGGCAGGCCGGAAAGACGCCATAGGCGCTAAGGGCGCCGCGCGAGGGCTTGAGGCCCACCACGTTATTGAAGCCCGCCGGGACGCGACCGGAACCGGCGGTATCGGTGCCCAAGGCGAAAGAGACCAATCCCGCCGCTACCGCGACCGCCGAGCCCGAGCTCGATCCTCCGGGCACGTGGGCGGGATGGAAAGGGTTGCGGACGGTCCCGTACGGGGAGCGGGTTCCCACCAGACCGGTGGCGAATTGATCCATATTCGTCTTGCCGATCAGGACCGCGCCCGCTTTCAATAGACAAGTGACGACGGTAGCCGTGGCTTCCGGGCGGTAGGCGAAGGCAGGGCAAGCGGCCGTCGTTTCCAATCCCTCCACGTCGATGTTGTCCTTCACCGCGAAGGGAACGCCGTACAAGGGAAGGCGCAGGAAACCATCCGGTCCCCGGGACCATTCGGCTTCCAGGGCCGCCAACCTGGCCTGCACCTGGCTCCAGGGAACGCGCGCGATCCAAACCGCCGGGTCCGGAAAATCCTCCAGTTTGCCGCGCAGGCCTTCATAAAAGGAAGTCAGGCGGCCTCCGGCATCCGCGATGCGGGAGCGGAAACTCCCCAAGTCCAAGCTTCCCGCGCTTTCGTTCATCGGCACCCTCGGCCTCCCTCTACCGGTCCCGCTTCCAGCAAGTTTTCATCCAGTTCCCATATTCGGCCAAAACCCAAAGGCGAAGGTAAGCGGATTTCCTATTTCTGACATTAGCCGCCACTTGCATTCCTTTCCTTCCCCATTCATGACATAAGCCTATTCCGTCCCCTAGGGCCGCGCGTTTTTCCCGTCCTTTCCATTGGTATGCGGATTGCAATCCCCCCTGGCAACCTCCAGGAGAACCATCCATGACCGATTCCAATCTGCAGCGCATCCGTGAACAATTCCTCGGCTTCATGAAATTCCTGGCCGCACTGACCTTGGTGCTGCTGGGATTGCACGCGGCCAATGCCGGCGCCCCGCTCAAGATCGCGTACAGCGATTGGCCGGGTTGGGTGGCATGGGACATCGCCGCGCAAAAGGGATGGTTCAAGGAAGCGGGCGTGGACGTGGAGCTCGTCTGGTTCGAATACGTGCCCTCCATGGACGCCTACTCCGCCGGGAAGGTCGATGCGGTGTGCATGACCAACGGCGATGCCCTGGTGACCGGCGCAAACGGCAAGCCCGCCAAGGGCATCCTGCTCAACGATTTCAGCGATGGGAACGACATGGTGGTGGCCAAGGCCGGCATCAAGTCCATGAAGGATCTGAAAGGCAAGAAGATCGGCGTGGAAGTGGGTTTCGTCGATCATCTGCTTCTGCTCAAGGCCCTGGAAGCGGCGGGCATGACGGAAAAGGACGTGACCCTGGTGAATATGCCCACCAACCAGACCGCCCAGGGATTGGCCTCCGGCTCGGTGGACGCCATCGCCGCCTGGCAGCCCAATTCGGGACAGGCCCTGAAGGAAGTGCCGGGATCGACTCCCATCTTCACCAGCGCCAACGCCCCCGGCCTCATCTACGATCTGCTCTACGTGAGCCCGGAAAGCCTGGCAAAGCGCAAGGCGGATTGGAAGAAAGTGGTCCAGGTCTGGTTCAAGGTCACCTCCTTCATCAAGGATCCCAAGAACAAGGATGAATACCTGAAGATCATGAGCGCCCGCGTGGGCCTCAAGCCCGAGCAATACGCGCCTTTGATGAAGGGTACGCATTTCCTCGACTTGGCCGAGAACAAACAGCATTTCGCGGCCGGCAAGGACCTCGCTTCTGTCTTCGGCTCCTCCTCGATCGTGGATGATTTCAACGTGAAGAACGCCGTGTACAAGAAAGCCCAGGACGTCGCAGGATACCTGGACGGGAGCCTCGTATCGGACCTCAAGTAACCCAGCCGTTACCCCCGGTAGGGGCGAAGGCAAAAGCCGCCGCCCCGCCGGCAACGGAAATGGCTCCCCGCCCCGCGCGCCGGGAGCCTACCCAGAAGACGAGGGCCTTCCAGATGCGGAAGGCCCTTACCTCCCGCGCCAACCTGTGGCTGACCGCGGGGGCGTTCCTGCTTCCGCTCTTGGCCTGGTGCGCCGTAAGCTACCTCCCATTCGTCTGGCATCCCAAGGTCACCATTTCCGATCCGGGATCGGTGGACTGGTTCCAGAAAGACATGCAGGTGGACCGGGCGGAGTTCCGCGAAGAGAATCGTAAGGCCGCCGCCGAGGGCCGCGCCTTGGCGCAAGGCCGGCGCGAGAATCCCGTCTACCTGCCGGCCCCGCATCAGGTGGCCCGGGCCCTGGTCACCGCCTTCAAGACCCCGCCCCAACGCGCCGGCGATCCCTGGCTGCACCAAAGCCTGGGCCATAGCATCCGCATCATCGCTTTGGGATTCCTGCTCTCCGTGATTTTCGGGGTCCCCCTGGGCATCCTGTGCGGAACCTTCGGCCTGGTTTCGCGGCTCTCCGAGCCTTTCGTGGATTTCATCCGCTATATGCCCGCGCCCGTGTTCGGGGCCTTATGCGTGGCCATCCTCGGCATCGACGACGCTCCCAAGGTGGCCATCATTTTCATCGGCACCTTTTTCCAGATGGTCTTGGTGGTGGCGAATACGACGCGTTCCCTCCCGTTGCCTCTGCTGGAAGCCGCCCAGACGCTGGGCGCCAAGCAGCGCCAACTGCTCCTCCACGTGGTGGTCCCCGGCGTGCTGCCTCTGCTCTATCGCGACATGCGCATCCTGCTGGGATGGGCCTGGACCTACCTGATCGTGGCCGAGTTGATCGGCGCCAGTTCCGGCATCAGCTTTTTCATCTACCAGCAGGCCAAGTACCGCAACTACGACAACGTCTACGCCGCCATCGTCATTATCGGACTGATCGGGTTGGGCACCGATCTTTTCCTGAAGGGCTTGGGCCGCAAATTCTTTCCCTGGGAAAAGGTGGACCCATGAGCGAAGCCGCCCTGGCCCTCCCCGATTACCGCGATCTCTCCGCGGAACTGGAAGAGCGCTTCCGCGGCATCGCCGCGCGGGAAACCATATTGGAGATAGACGGCGTACGCAAGGACTTTGCCGCGCCGAAGGGCTCGCCAACGCTGCCGCCCGTGCTGGGCGGGGTCTCCTTCGAGGTCAAACGCCGCGAATTCATCTGCCTCATCGGCGCCTCGGGATGCGGGAAGTCGACCTTGCTTCGCATCCTGGGCGGCCTCGAGTCCCGTACCGGCGGCGAAGTGAGGATGAACGGCCGCCAGGTCGACGGGCCAGGCGCGGATCGCGGCATGGTCTTCCAGGAGTACACGCTTTTCCCATGGCTTACGGTGAAGCAGAACGTCATGTTCGGGCCCCGCATGGCCGGCCAGGGTCGCGACCCTTCCGAGGCCGAGGCCTTGCAATGGCTGGACATGGTGGGCCTTTCCGAGCGGGCCAATGCCTGGCCGCACCAGTTATCGGGCGGCATGAAGCAGCGCGTGGCCATCGCCCGCGCTCTGGCCAATTCTCCGCCGATTCTCCTCATGGATGAACCCTTCGGCGCCTTGGATGCGCAGACCCGTTGCACCATGCAGAAGCACCTTCTGCAGATCTGGAAGAACGTGGACGTGACCGTGCTCTTCGTGACCCATGATCTGGACGAAGCCATCCTATTGGCGGATCGCATCGTGGTGCTGGGCGCGCGTCCGGGGCGGATCCTCGAAATCATCCAAGTTCCCGTGGATCGCCCGCGCCATGTCGGTCAATTGCTTTCGCCGCATTTCCTGGCGACCAAGAAAAGGCTGGAACAGCTGATCCATCCCGATGATCCGGAAGCGGACCAGGATCTGCCCATCATCCGCATGACCCAGGTGGGGGATGAAGCGGAAGAACCGGGGGCCGGCCGGATCCGGACCTTGCCGGGAGCCTGAATGCTTCCGCGAAATCCATTCGCAAACTACCTTAGACCCGGAAATAGGATATCATGGCCGAAGATCTGATCCTGAACGAAACCTTGCGCGGCGGCGGCATGTGGTCCTGGACCCTCAAACGCGGCACCGCGCTGCGCCTGACCGCGACGGAAGCCGGCGCCAACGTATCCGCCTTGTTCCTCAATGCCGACGCGCCCCTGGAGCGTTACAACATGCCCGACACCCTGAAGGCCCAGTTCATCGCCTTCCTGACCAAGGGCAACGTGCTGTATTCCGATATGGGCCGGGTACTCTGCTCGATCATCGACGACACTTGCGGCTGGCACGACACCTTGTGCGGGGCTACCGACGCGCGCTTGACCGAAACCAAATATGGGACCACGGATTACCAGCAACAGCGCAACGACATGTACCGTAACGGACGTGACAACTTCCTGGTCGAACTGGGGAAATACGGGCTGGGGCGCCGCGATCTGCCCGTGCCCGTGAATTTCTTCAGCAAGGTGATGGTCGACGACGACGGGAATCTCAAGTTCCAAGCCGGCAACGCGCGGGCCGGAGCGGCGGTGGAATTGCGCGCCGAGATGAACGTGCTGGTGGTGTTGTCGAATACGCCCCACCCGATGGATCCTTCCGGAAGATACGCGCCGCCTCCCGTCCGCATGCAAGTCCAGCGCGTCCCCGCCCCCGGCGCCGACGATCCCTGCCGCCGTTTCCGCGCGGAAAACGCCCGCGGATTCATCAACACCGAAATCCTTTTCCGCTGAGGTCCGTGAGCATGCCCACCTTGGTCTATACCGAAAGCGCTTTGCGAACCGGTGATGCCGTCCACGACGAAATCCTTCCCGCCGGCAAAGGTTGGCTGCACCCCATCAAGGCCGGCCAATACTTCCGCATCCTGGATTTGGAAGGAAACCAGGCCGTCGACACCTTGTTCTACAATGCCGCCGATGCGGGCGACCGCTACGACGCCATCAACACCATCCGGGCCCAGGGGAACATCTTCCTGACCACGGGGACGCGCCTGATCTCCAGCGAAGGCAACGTCCTCTTGACCATCACGGCCGATACTTGCGGACGGCACGACACCTTGGGCGGGGCCTGTTCGGCGGAAAGCAATACCGTACGCTATGCCTTGGAGAAGCGGCATATGCATAGCTGCCGCGATAGCTTCTTGCTTCGGATGGCCCATTCCAGCGAAGGGCTGACCAAACGCGATTTGGCCAGCAATATCAACTTCTTCATGAACGTCCCGGTGACCCCAAAGGGCGAACTCACCTTCGCCGACGGCGTATCGGCTCCCGGCAAGTACGTGGAGATGCGCGCCGACATGGACGTCCTTTGCCTCATTTCCAATTGCCCCCAGCTCAACAACCCGTGTAACGCCTATAATCCCACCCCCATCCGGCTTTTGATCTGGGACCCTCCCGCCGCAGGATAAACGCATGTTCAGCAAAGTCCTCATAGCTAACCGCGGCGAAATCGCCTGCCGCATCGCCCGCACCTTGCGCAAGCTCGGCATCGCGTCGGTGGCGGTCCATTCCGAGGCCGACGCGGGCTCGCTGCACGTGGCCGCTTGCGACGAAGCCGTCGCGATCGGCCCGGCCCCGGCCGCCCAGAGTTATCTCGACACGGGGCGCATCCTGGAAGCCGCGCGCCGGACCGGCGCCCAAGCCATCCATCCCGGTTACGGATTCCTGAGCGAGAATGCCGCCTTCGCCGAGGCTTGCCAGCAGGCGGGAATCGTTTTCATCGGGCCGACGCCCGGGCAAATGCGCGACTTCGGGCTAAAGCACACCGCCCGGGCCCTGGCGGCCGAAAGCGGCGTTCCGCTTTTGCCCGGCACGGGCCTGTTGGCCGACGCCGCCGACGCCATCGCCAATGCCGAACGCATCGGCTACCCGGTCATGCTCAAAAGCACGGCGGGCGGGGGCGGCATCGGCATGCAGGTCGTGGGGGACGCTTCGCAGCTGGCATCGGCCTGGGAAACCGTGAGCCGCCTATCGCAAAGCAACTTCAAGCACGGCGGCATTTATCTGGAGAAATACGTGGCCCGCGCCCGCCATGTCGAGGTCCAGATCTTCGGCGACGGACGCGGCAAGGTTCTCGCCCTAGGCGAACGCGACTGTTCCGCCCAACGCCGTAACCAGAAAGTCTTCGAGGAGACCCCCGCCCCCGGCCTCTCCCCCGCCCTGCGCGCCGCCCTGCATGGATCCGCCGTCCGCCTCTGCGAATCCATCGCGTACCGCGGCGCGGGCACCGTCGAATTCGTGGTCGACGCCGACGCCTCGGCATCGGATTCCGCCGCCGGTTTCTGGTTCCTCGAAGTCAACACCCGCTTGCAAGTCGAGCACGGCGTCACCGAAGAAGTGGCGGGAATCGATCTGGTGGAGTGGATGGTGCGTTTGGCCGCCGGGGAATTGGGCGACCTCGCCGCACTCCAACCCAATCTGCGGGGAGCAGCCATCCAGGCCCGCGTGTATGCCGAGAATCCGCGCCTGGATTTCCGTCCCAGCTCCGGCCTCTTGACCGAAGCCGCCTTCCCTAACGATTGCCGCATCGATACCTGGGTCGAACGCGGCAGCGAAGTATCCCCCTTCTATGATCCCTTATTGGCCAAGGTCATCGCCAAAGGCAAGGACCGGGAAGAGGCCCTGGCCAACCTACGGAAGGCCCTTGCGGAGACGCGCTTCGCCGGCATCGAAACCAACCTGGAATTCCTGCGCGCGGTGGCCGCGTCCCCGGAATTCGACCAAGGCCGCATGATCACGCGTACCTTGTCCTCCTTCGCCTACGTGTCGCACACGGTCGACGTTCTCTCCCCCGGCGCCCAGACCACGGTGCAGGATTATCCGGGCCGAACCGGTTTTTGGGACGTAGGCGTTCCGCCCTCCGGGCCTTTCGACGCCTTCTCCTTCCGTTTGGCCAACCAACTCTTGGCGAACCCTCCGGCCGCGGCCGGCCTGGAAATCACGGTAGCGGGACCCACCTTACGTTTCAGCCGCGCCTGCGCCATCGCCATCACCGGCGCCAGCCTGCCTTGCTCGCTCTCCGGACCGGAAGGCGAACGAGCGGTGCCCATGTGGACGAGGGTGCCCGTGCCCGCGGGCTCTACGCTTAAGCTTGGGGCGATCACCGGCTCGGGTCTGCGCGCCTACCTCGCGGTGGAAGGCGGCTTCGACTGCCCGCGATACCTGGGAAGCCGCTCGACCTTCACCTTGGGCAATTTCGGCGGGCATGGCGGCCGGGCCCTGAGGGCCGGCGACGTGCTTCCCTTGCCCGCTACGCCTGCAATCGCCACGGCGAGCCATGAGGCTTCGGTCGAAGCCGAGAACGGCGCAGCGTCTATGGCAGCGGCATCGCAGCCGCTCCCCGTCTCCCTGCGGCCGGACATCGTGCGCGCCTGGGACATAGGGGTCCTCTACGGTCCCCACGGCGCGCCGGATTATTTCACCCCGGCCGATATCGAAATGCTCTTCGCCACCGCCTGGGAGGTCCACTACAATTCCAATCGCACCGGGGTAAGGCTCATAGGGCCCAAGCCCGAGTGGGCCCGGACCGATGGCGGCGAGGCGGGCTTGCACCCTTCGAACATCCATGATAACGCCTACGCCATCGGGGCGGTGGATTTCACGGGGGATATGCCCATCCTCTTGGGGCCCGATGGCCCGAGCCTGGGCGGATTCGTTTGCCCGGCCAGCATCGTGCAGTCCGAACTCTGGAAGATGGGCCAACTGAAGCCCGGCGACACCGTGCGTTTCCGCAAGCTCAGTTTGGATCAGGCGCGCGCCTTGGAACGCGCCCAAGAGGATCTCATCACGCGGGTCGGGACTCCCGTTCCCCAGGGTTTCGCGGACGAACCTCGCGGTAAATATCAGACCGCCTCCTCTCCCCCGCCCGCCTTCCCGTCTTCCGGCTTCGGCCCCGATCGCTGTATCCTCGGCGAAATCCCGGCCCGCGGCGAGGCGCCCCAGGTCCGCTACCGTCGTTCCGGGGATCGCAACCTGCTGGTCGA
Organism: Fibrobacterota bacterium; assembly: GCA_019509785.1. Lineage (NCBI taxonomy): Bacteria > Pseudomonadati > Fibrobacterota > Fibrobacterota bacterium. The sequence continues at coordinate 62,111 of JAEKLQ010000045.1, forward strand.
ATACGGTCCGCCCGTGCTTGATCTCGCCTTGCGGTTCCGCGTGCACGCCCTCATGGAGCGCCTGCACTCGCTGGCCTTGCCCGGCGTCCTCGATCTCACCCCGGGCATCCGCTCCCTGCAAATCCATTTCGACGGGCGCGTGATTCCCATGGAATCGCTGCTCTCGTCCCTCATGGAAGCCGAAGATTCCTTGCCCGAGCAGGACCAACTCGAGGTTCCTTCCCGCATCGTACGCATGCCCTTATCCTGGGATGACGACGCCATCCATGCGGTCATCCGCAAGTACATGCAATCGGTGCGCGCGGATGCTCCCTGGTGCCCGAGCAATATCGAGTTCATCCGCCGCATCAACGGCTTGGATAGCATTGAGGACGTGCGCCGCATCATATTCGACGCCGATTTCATGGTGATGGGTTTGGGCGACGTCTACCTGGGCGCGCCGGTGGCGACCCCCTTGGATCCCCGCCATCGCCTGGTGACCACCAAGTACAACCCCGCCCGCACCTGGACGGTGGAAAACGTGGTAGGCATCGGCGGCGCGTACATGTGCATCTACGGAATGGAAGGGCCCGGCGGCTACCAGCTATTCGGCCGCACCTGCCAGGTCTGGAACCCGTGGCGGCAAACCGCGGAGTTCCGCGAAGGCAAACCCTGGCTGCTACGCTTCTTCGACCGCATCCGGTTCTATCCCGTCTCCGGCGAGGAGCTGCTGGATTTCCGGGCCCGCTTCCCGCGGGGCCAAGCCGCCCTCGAGATCGAGGAAGGCACCTTCCGCCTGGCCGAGTACCAAAGCTTCCTGACGGACCAAGCCGGCCCTATCGCGGACTTCCGCGCCCGGCAAAGATCCGCTTTCGCGGAAGAACGGGAAAGATGGAAAGCCGCCGGGGCCTCGGGCGAGGGCCAAGTTACCGTCCTTTCGGGTAACCTGGATGTTACCCAGGAAATATCCGGTACCCCGGTGGACGCGCATATTTCGGGCAACGTGTGGAAGGTACTGGTGGAGGCCGGTCAATCCGTCGCGGCCGAAACCCCGCTGCTGATCCTGGAGAGCATGAAGATGGAGTTCACGATTACCGCTCCCACGGCGGGAACGGTGATAGCGGTGCTGGCCCGGGAGGGAATCCTGGTCACCGCCGGGCAAACCCTCATCTATCTCGACTCCTGAGCCCAATAGCCAGCCTCGAAATGGGCAGGTAGTTCGCCCCTGAAATTGCCGTATTCGCTGAATAGCCAATTATTTGAAGGATAAGACTTGCCTTTTTACCAAATATGGTTTATACTTAAACTGTATGAATGAGAACGGTCATAGTCTCCGAGCGAAGGCCCAGCAAAGCCTGGAGTGCTGGCTGCAGATGATCCGCACCTATGATTATCTGCAGGCTCAGGTGGCGTCGTTATTGCAATCCCACAGCCTGACCGTTCCTCAATTCGAAGTGCTTTCCACGCTGAAGTCGGCCGAATGCCCCAACCAGCAGGAACTGGCCCAGCGTCTTCAGGTCACCAAAGGCAACCTGGTCGGCCTCATCGATCGGCTCACCGAACGCGGCTGGGTCGAGCGGGTGCAGGTTCCCGGTGATCGTCGCGTTAACGGGGTGCGTATCACGGATGGCGGCCGGGACATGTTCCAAAAGGCCTTTCCTGAACAATTGGGGGTAGTCGAAAAAATGATGGCTGACCTGGACGAAAGCGAACTGCAAACCCTTCAGGGCCTGCTTAAGAAGCTGACGCCTTGCAACAAGGATTGACCTTGATAGGCCTTTTTTTTGGCTCCCATCGTTTAAGTAATAACCTTATGTGTATTAACGATCTATTCGGAAACCATATCTCTTTAAACCATCCCCTTCCAAAGGATTCCTTATGATACTCGAAAACCCCACCCGCTCAACCGCCCATGCGAACGCATCGGCGCCGGCTTCGACTTGGAAACGGGCCATGCATGCTTTCTTCGCGACCCGGCCGGATGCCTCAGGTCTCCTCCTTCGACTGGCCCTGGCCATTACCATGTTCCCCCACGGAGCGCAGAAAGCCCTGGGATGGTTCGGCGGTTTCGGGTTCTCCAAGACCGTCGGCTTTTTCGTGAGCGGTGGCATGCCGGCGCCCCTCGCCGTCCTGGTCATCGCGGCGGAGTTCCTGGGTCCGATAGCCTTGGTCCTGGGGTTCTTCACGCGTTGGTCCGCCTTCGGCATCGGCCTGGTGATGCTGGGCGCGGTGGGAATGGTGCATTCCCATAACGGCTTCTTCATGAACTGGATGGGCAACCAGAAGGGCGAGGGCATCGAATATTTCATTCCCGTGATCGCCATCGCCTTGGTTCTGCTCGTGAATGGCGGCGGACGTTTTGCCTTGGATGCAATCCTCGCGAAACGAATTTTCAAGGGCTCCCAGGCTTAATCGGAAAACGAATCGGAAACGAGAAGGAGAATGACATGAGCACGCAATCCCAGAACCAAACGGAAACCCTGAACCCAGCCGGGCAAACCACCATGAAAGCCGTACGCATCCATGCCTTCGGCGGCCCGGAGGTAATGCGATACGAAGACGCGCCGCGGCCGCAACCGAAATCCGGCGAAGTTCTGATCAAGGTGAAGGCCTCGTCGGCGAACCCGGCGGATTACAAGATGGCCAGCGGTCTTTTCGGGCAATTGCCATTGCCCGCCACCCTGGGCTTCGATTTTTCCGGCACGGTGGAAGACCTCGGCCCGGGAGTGACGAAGTGGAAGGTGGGCGACGACGTGTTCGGAACCGCTTTGGGTAGCTTAGCCGGATATCGCGTATCCCCGCAAGGTGAGCTGGCAGCCAAGCCCGCGGGCCTCGAGCATGCGAAGGCGGTGACCTTGCCGGTGGCGGCCCAGACGGCTTGGAAGGCCCTGTTCGACACGGCCCAATTGAAGGCGGGACAGAAGGTTCTGATCCAGGGCGGCGCGGGTGGCGTAGGCGGCTTCGCGATCCAGCTGGCGAAGGACAAAGGCATATTCGTCGCGGCTACCGCATCGGGAAGGAACCAGGCTTACCTGAAGAGGCTGGGCGCCGATCTCGCCATCGATTATGGTCAAACCCGTTTCGAGGACGTGGCGCGCGATTTCGACGCGGTCTTCGATACCGTAGGCGGGGAAGTCCAGTCGCGATCCTTCCGGTCCTTAAGGAAAGGCGGCATCCTGGTCTCCATCGTGCAGCCGCCGTCCCAGGAAGAGGCCGCCAAATACGGCGTTAAGGCCGAGATGATCAGGAACTCGATGAACCCGGAGGCCCTGGAATACATGGCCGGTTTGGCCGCGGCGGGCAAGCTCCAAATCGAGATCGCGGCCACTTTCCCGTTAGCGGAAACCGCGAAGGCGATGGAAATACTCAAGGCCGGCCACACGCGGGGCAAGATCGTGATTCTCGTAGGATAAAAGCAAAGCCGTCCACCTCCCATCGGGGACGGCAAGGAGGATAGGATGAAGTTATTGCATATCGATTCCAGCGCCAGCCCGGGCCCCTCTTGGTCCCGGCGGCTTACGGCGGGCTTCGCGGAAGATTGGCGGGATCGCCGTCCCGGCAGGGAAATCCTCTATCGGGATCTCAACGCGCGCCCGGCGCACGCGGTCACCAGCGATTTGCTGGAAGCCATTTATGCCCCCAAAGGCAGCGAGCTGGCGCCCCACAAGCTCGGGGCGTTGGACGCATCCAACGCCTTGGTGGAGGAATTCCTGTCCGCTGATGCCTACGTGTTCGGCGTGCCGATGTACAATTTCTCCGTCCCAGGATCGTTCAAGGCCTGGATCGATCACGTTGTCCGCATTGGCCGCACCTGGGTGCGCGGGCCCAAGGGCATGGAGGGGCTCGTGAAGGGCCGCAAGATGCTCATCATATCCACGCGGTCGGGTGACTACGGGAAGGGCGGTCCGAGGGAAAGCTTCGACTTCCACGAACCGTATTTGCGCAAGATATTCGGACTAGTGGGCATCGAAGACATCGACTACTTGCCGGTAATCAACAGTCCCGCCCACGATCGATCCGAACGCGCCTTCGCGGAAGCCCAGGCGAACCTTATCGCCATCGCAGATCGGTGGGAATCCGATCTGGACGCCAGCCGGTCCGATGCCGGGGCGGGCGGAAACCTGGCCGCATAAACGTCGCCTTGCGGGAAACGTCCGTAGCGGGGAGGTTACTCCCCGTCGGCGTATTTCCGCCGGGAACAGGTAATTTGGCGATCTTTGCGCCCGGGCACGCCGTCCCGGACAGGAATTCCTTGCAATCTTTTACCGTATTTGTATTCTTATCGCAGACTGGCCCGTTTCCCCCTCTTTTTTGCCAGTCTCTCCGGATCAGGAACTTTACCGTCCTTTTCCCATGCAACGCGGCACCGGTCCAAGGGGGACGTCTCGTGGACCCGGGTAGCGCTCGCGTAACCGTCAAGAGAACCTAGGAGTTCCAATTTTGCTTTTCAGAGATCTGAATCTCATTCCGTCCATTTTGTCCGCCGTGGAAGATCAGGGCTATACCACGCCCACGCCCGTGCAGGCCGCCGCCATCCCGCCCATCCTCGAAGGCCGTGATTTGCTGGGCTGCGCCCAGACCGGCACCGGCAAGACCGCCGCCTTCGCCTTGCCCATGCTCCAGCGTTTGTCGCAAAACCCTTCGGCCCATGGCCGTCCCGTGCGCGCCCTGGTGCTCACGCCCACCCGCGAGCTCGCCTTGCAAATCGAAGAAAGCTTCGCCGCCTACGGTAAGAACCTCGGCTTAAGGCATGTCGTGATTTTCGGCGGCGTCGGCGAAGGCCCCCAGAAGGCCAAGCTCCGCGCCGGCGTCGACATCGTGGTGGCCACGCCCGGTCGCTTGATGGACTTGCTCGGTCAAAGGGCCCTCACCTTGCAGCACGTCGAAATCTTCACCCTCGACGAAGCGGATCGCATGCTCGACATGGGATTCGTCCGCGACGTGAAAAAGATTTGCGCCCTCGTGCCCGCCAAGCGGCAGACCCTGCTCTTCTCGGCGACCATGCCTCCGGAAATCCGCAAGCTGGCGGACGGATTGCTGCGTCAGCCCGTCAAGGTGGAAGTCGCCCCCGTCTCCGCCACTGCCGACAAAATCGATCAGAACGTGTACCATGTCCAGAAGGACGGCAAGACCGGCCTGTTGCGGCATATCCTGGCCGACGCCAGCGTGACCCGCGTATTGGTCTTCACCCGCACCAAGCATGGCGCCGATCGCCTCCAGCGCAGCCTGGAAAAGTTCGGCATCCCGGCGGAAGCCATCCACGGCAACAAGTCCCAGGGCGCCCGCGTACGCTCCCTGACTAATTTCAAGGACGGCTCCTCGCGCGTGCTGGTCGCCACCGATTTGGCCGCCCGCGGCCTGGACGTAGACGACATCTCGCACGTGGTCAATTACGATTTGCCCAACGAACCGGAAACCTACGTGCACCGCATCGGCCGGACCGGCCGCGCCGGGCGCGCCGGGGTCTCCTTTTCCTTCTGCGCCCCGGACGATACCGGATTCCTGCGCGATATCGAACGCCTGATCCGCATGCGCATCCAGGTGACCCCGACTCCCGCGGAGGCCGAATTGCGGTCGCCCGAACCAATGGCCATCAGCGCCGCCAGGATCGGGAACGACTCCGCCCGCGAAGGCGGCCGTAGCGACGGCAGCCGTGGAGACGGCAGCCGGAACGGGCGCGGCCCGGGCCGTGGCCGTGGGAACGGCGCTTCAGGATTTTCCGATGACCGCCGGGACAGCGGGCATCGCCGCGCCTCGACGGGGCATAACCCCGCGGGACGTGGTGGCCGGGAAGGCCGCACGGAAAACCCCCAACCCGTGAACGGGAACGCCAAGGACACCCGCCCTTCCCATTTGCGGAGTTCCGATCGGGATGCGCATAGCAACGGGAATGCACCTGCCCCGCGGAAAAACCGCGGCGGCGGACGCACCTTCGTGCGCGAATACTACAGCAACGAACGTTGATCCGAAGGGGGGCCTTAAGGCCCCCTGCTTCCCGCTAATCCTAGAACCCGATTTTCGAGAAATGCCCGGACGTCAATAGTCCGGTCGTGGAACCCATACCGAAATCCTTCGGTTTAGCCTACCTTTTCCAAGCACCGCCCTTTCGAATCAGGGGCCAAAGTTTAAGGGGAAAGCATGAGTTCCGATACCAAGATCCCGCGCGTAGTGAAGAACGGCCGTATCAAAACCGCTCCCGCCCGCTGGTGCCTGCACGATATGGGCGAAAAATGGTCTCCGGAACGGATTTGCCAAACCGCCGTGGCCCTCGGGTGCAAGGCGATCGAGGTGGTGCCCCTGGAAGAGTACCCCTTGCTGAAGAAATACGGATTGCATTGCGCGCTCGGTCAGGCGCATATGTTCGTGCGCGGCCTGAACAACCCGCTTCACTGGGACGAGTGCCACTCCAAGTTCACCAAGACCATCGATGCCAATGCCGAATTCGGATTCCGGAACATCGTCACCTTCACGGGCTTTTCGGACACGACCATTCCCGAACCCGGATCGCGCCCCGGCAGCAAGGTCGGGTACGAGGAAGGCTTGCGCAATTGCATCGAAGGCTACAAGAAGATCGTCGGCTACGCGGAGAAAAAAGGCTCGGTGCTATGCCTGGAAGCCCTCAACACCCGCGACGGCGCGGACATGAAAGGGCATCCCGGCTACCAAGGCGATCATTTCGACTTCTGCCTGGAAGTAGTCAATAAGGTGGGTTCCCCCGCCCTGAAGCTTTGTCTCGATTACTACCACGTGCAGATCATGGACGGTGATTTGATCCGGCGCACCCGGGCCCTGAAGGCCGAGCAGATCGGGCACGTGCAGGTGGCGGGCGTTCCGGGACGCGGAGAGCTGGACAAGGATCAGGAGGTCAATTGGCCGGCCGTGATGAAGGCTTTGCTGGCTATCGGTTACGACGGGTACGTCGGGCTGGAATTCATCCCTGCCCGCGATGCCCTGCAAGGATTGATCGAAGCCATCACCCTCCTCGACGTCTGACCGCTATCGCAAGACAGCGGCGATGCGCTCCAAAGCGAAGTCCACATCCGCATCGGGGTGGTCGGCCATAAGGCAGATCTGGAGCCAATTGCGCTCGGCCAGGTAGCCGCTCTGGTAATTGAGGAGGATGCCTTGGGATTCCAAAGCGCGCCCGGCATCCAGGGAAGGGATTTCCGATGGCGCCATTAAGGTGAAGACGGCCGGCGACGCCGAGGCGGCGGCAGCCAAAACCGGAATGCGTTCTTGCTCCAACCTCTGCCTTACTTTCCCGGACAGGTCCGTGAGACGTCGCAGGAACGCTCCGCCGCGCCTATCGCGCAAGGCGGCCTCCAACGCCGCCAACAAATTGGAAGAACCGCTATACGGCAACCCGCCCTCGGATGCGTATGCCGCGAGGTCCAAATAGCGGGGCAAGGGCGCCTCGCCCCGCTCCGCGGGAAGGCGATGGAATACCATGGCCATGCCGGTGAAACCCCCGAGGCCCTTGCCGGATACCCCGGAAGCCAAATCGATCCCGGAAAGATCCACCGGAACCGTTCCCAAGGAGCTGATGCAATCCAGGTTCAGCCCAGCCCCGCCCGCAAAGCAGGCTTCGCGCAAGGCTTCCACGGGATTCAGCACCCCGGTCGAGGTTTCGCAGTGCACGGCCCACACCCAATCGAATCCGCCGTACTTCAGTAACCTCTGTGCTACCCTCCCCGGATCCAGCGCCTCGCCCCAGGGTTGCCGCAGGACCTCATGCCGTAAGGAGAAGCCTTCCGCATGGCGTACCAGCCTTTCCCCGAACTCCCCGTTGCTGAGGATCAGGCCACGGCCCGGGCGCAGGGAAAGCCGCGCGGCCACCACGTCATTGGCCATGGTGCCCGTCCCCATCAGTACCTGCACGTTCGCCGCGCCCGTCATGGAAAGAAGCATGGACTTGACCCGGGCCAACCTTTCCGCGTAGGCGGCCGAACGATGCGACTCCACCGGGCCGGCCAGGGCCGCGCGCACGCTGGGCGCGTGGGCCACCGGGCCCGGAAGCAAATTGACGGTTCGGGCCGCGGCCGGCAGAACGCCCAACTTCCCGTTCAAGGTGGCCTTATCGATGCGCATGGGCTGGTACCAAGCGCCATCGGATCCCACCTTGGGGCCGAAGGGCCGGAACCCGAACTTGGCGTACAGGCCCGCGTTCTCGAGGCGGCCGGAAATGAGGCCCACATCGTAGTCCATTTCCAGGCAGCGGGCCAGGAGGGCCTTCATGAGCAGGCCGAAGGCCGGGCCGCGCCTGCGTTCGGGAAGCACCGATAGTAGGCGGATCTCCACCGCCCGCGCCCCGGGCGGGAGATAAGCGTCGAGGTCGGGGAGTTTGGCGTCCAGGGAAAACGGGCGGCGATCCCGCAAGGCGACCATTCCCACCACCGACTCCCCGTCCAGGCATACCAGATAAAGGTTCTCGCCGTGGAACTTGTCGATCAGGCATTGTTCTTCGTTGGGATGATGTTGGGGGATTTCCTCCACGAAGGTGCGGTAATTCAGCTTTCCGATCTGTTCGAACTCGCCGGCGCGGTCGGCGATCTTAACCTGCAAGGGCATCTTCACTCCGGGTTTTGATGGGAAGGGCATGGGAGCGGTGCGCCCAGAGCACCAAGGCCGAGGCCAAGGCCAGGGAGGTAACCTGGGCGATACCCCAGCGCGGAAAAGGGAGGAAAGGCATCACCGCCATGGGTAGCACTCCCGAAAGCAGGCGGGCGGCGCGATGGCGAGCGCCCAAGATCAAGGGCGCGAAGTAAAGCAGCAATCCGGTGGGCAGGAAGCGCCAATCCAGGCCGATCATCGCGCCCAAGGCGGTGACCAGCCCCTTGCCCCCGCGGAATCCCAACTGCGCCGGCCAGACGTGGCCGGTGACCACGCAGGCGGCCAGGATCGGGATCCAGTCCGGTCTTAGGCCGAGCGCGCGTGCGATCCAGATCACGCCGGCGCCTTTCAGCGCATCGACGGCGAAGACCAAGCCGAAACCCGCGCGGCCCAATTCCCGTCCCACGTTGCGGGCTCCGGTCGATCCGCTATGGCGGCCGCGGATATCCGTTCCCAGACGCCATCGGACCAGGTAATACCCGGAGCTGAAGCAGCCGACGGCATAGGCGCAAAGGGCGTAGGGGGCGAAGAGAAGCGCGGAAGTGAACCCGTTTAGCATCCTTAACGGGACGCTTTCGGCGATTGGGAAGGTAACTGGCGGTGGGTCGGCTCCAGCGTCAGTCCTCAAAAAGGTATATCGTGCCGCCGACGGGTCTCATGGGAACCGTGCCTTTGAAGCCGGCGAGGCGCAAATCCTTTTCCAGGTATTGCATGAAGAAACCATGGGTCACGATCAGCACGTTGCGCCCGGCGAAATCCCGTTTCAGCCGGGCGACGAAGGCGGCGATGCGTTCCTGGGTCTGGCGACGGTTCTCCCGCTGCGCGGCATGGTACACATACCACCCCATCCGGCTGGTGGCCTGCCACATGAACAGCGGCAAGTTGAGTCCCCGGGGCAGGAATGTCGAGAAAGGGACTTCGCGGAGCAGGGGCGTGGTCTCGATGCCACCTTTATACAGGGTGCGCGCCGTGAAGTGGGCCCGATGCAGATCGCTGGAAAGGCAATGATCCCATTCATCCCCCAAGGGCGGCAGGGGGCGAGGGGTAACCTCGGTGGTATCGTACCAATGCGCCCAGGCGTCGAAGCCGGGCCCGTCCATCAGTTGGAAACGGTTATGCGGGATCCGGAAATGTCGCACCAAGCCGATACGCATGCTTCAATTATAGAATCGCTAGGCTTTGGCCGCGGGAGGCCGCGATCGCGTCCGCCGGCAATGGGATGGCGGGAAGCCATCGGGCGAAGGCGCCGATACGGGCCCATTCCTCCGGGGCAGGCAAACGAAAACCGTCCCGCAGGAAATCGACGGGCGCGAACTTGGCGGCCCCGCGCACGCGCACGATCCAACGGCCGTTCCCGTCCTCCTCGGCTTCCATGCCTTTCACGATCCGCTTCTTGAGGGAATCCTTGCTGAGCTCGCAGATGCGCCGGCCGCCTTCTTTCCGCAAGGTCTGACGAAGCCCCTTCGACTTGCAATAGCGATCGAAATCCGGCGGGAAGGGCGATAGGAAAGAGTAGTCCCATTCGCGCGCTTCTTCGACGGGGGCGAAAGAAGCCGAAATCTCGCCGCGCAGTTCGCCCCATTCCGCGAAGAAGGCGTTGACCTCGAAAAGGAAATCGGGATCCGCCAGGCGGGCACGCAGGATTTCCAGGCCCGCGGGCAGCCATTCCAGCACCACGCCGTCGTCCCCGGCTACGGGACAGGCTTCCTTCGCATCCGGGGCCCAGGCCTCGCGGAAGCGCCAGAAATGCGGCACCAGTTCCTGATCGGCGCGCATCAGGCAACTCGCCAGGATCAAAGCGGGATACTTCCGGGGCAAACCTTGCACCTTGGCGGTGAAGCGAACGCCCAGGGCGATGGCGTCCGCGCTTTGCCGGATCAATTTCCGGCGCGCATCGAAACCGTCGGCGTCCGCCTCATGCTCGCGGCGCAAATCGGTGAGAAGGGCGATCTCTTCCTTGCTCTCGCAGGCGGAGCAGGCCAGGCAGGCGGCTTCTTCTTCCTTGGTGCCCAGGCAATAACCGGGATCGACATAACGGCGCGCGCGCTTGTATTGGACGTGCAGGAATTCGCGCCGCACGCCCGTCTCCCAGCGGGTCCAGGGCTTGGCCTTGCTGGCGGCCAGGTCGAAACCTCCCAAGGCCTGTTCATCATCCACGCCGGCGTCGGCGAGACGGGAGCGCAGGGATTCCATGAATTCCATGTCCATCTCGCGGTAATAGCGGAATCCGGTTTCGGAAGTGGCGACCTTGAGGGCGGCCCAATAGGCCGGGCGATCGGCGCGTACCAGAACCTGGGAGACGTAGTTCTCGGCCTCGTCGGCGGCGCCGCGGTATTCAAAACCGCCCATGCGCGCGACATGCCCGATGCGACGGGCCGAACGCGCGTAGGCTTCGGGGAGATAGGCGGGCGCGAACTCGAGGGGCGTCCACGGGAAGCGGACCAGGGGCGTGGCGCTGAAGACGACGCGCGGGCGATGCCCGCCGTTGCGCATGATGGCCGGCAAACCTTTGACGAAGGCCTCGAACTCGAGGAAATCCTCCTCCTCCTCGACGCCGGTGAGGATCATGAACACCTTCAGCTCCCGCAGAGGGCGCCGTAGCACCGCTCCCAGCGCCTTCCAAAGATCGGGCTCATCCAGTCCCTTCTGCAAGTAACGCCGCAGGCGCGCGGATATGCCTTCCATGCCGAAGGTGAGGCTCCCCTTCCCCACCGCGCGCAAGTAGTCGAGGATGGCCGGGTCGCGCGCGATCATATCGAAGCGTTGGCTCTTGAGGCCGATGGCGCTGAAGCGCTTGGACAGCTCCTCCAGGAGCGGATAGAGATCCTGGTAGAAGTTGAAATTGAAGCTGAAGAGATCGATGCCTTCCAGGCCCATGTCCCGCTTCAGCTTCAGCGCGCCCCGAACCACCGCGTCCACGGGATTTTCCCGGTAGGGCTTGGTATCGAAGCTTTCGGCGCAGAAGGAACAGAAGGCCGGGCACCCCCGGCTGATCGCCACGGGCTCTTGGCCCAGGCCTTCGGTCTTATAGATCATCGGCCGGGCCGCCGCCACCTTGCGCAGGTCCAAGGTCTCGTTATTTCGTTTGCGCGTGCGCCGATCCTGGCCCGGGCGCGCGAAGCCGGGCACCGAAAGCAGCTTTTCGAGCACCGCCTCCTTGGACCAGCCCAAGCGCTTGCCCTGGGCGCAGATGACCATCAAATCCTGGATGTCCTCGATCTGTTCCCCGGTGAAGATCCCGTCCACGGGGGAATCGGAATGATCAAGCAAGGAAGTATGCAGCGAATTGGCCCCGCCGATCAGGATCAAGGGAAGGTCGTGCCGCGCTAAGCGTTCGGCGGGAGGCAACGCCAGGCCGCTCCGCTCCATCAAGGCCGGCAGGTTGACCAGTTCCTGCACGATGGCATTACTCAATGCGAGTACGTCGAAATCGGACGGCCCGCGTTTGGTCTGGGTCCCCAACAGCCAAGGGACGCCGTCCCGGGTCATCAGTTCGCAATCCTTGGGAGGCGGTAGATACGCCAGATCCGGGAAAACCTGCGGAAGATCGGCCAGGGCCTGATAGAGTAATGGATGCGTGAAGGACTCGGAAGTGTCCAGATAGGTGGACATGCGCGCGATGAGAACCCGTAACGGGCGGGTTTCCCATTGCGAAGCCGGCAGGGTATTCCATTCGCCGCCCCGCAGCCATAAGCCTTGCCCGCTCAGGAAGGGGAAATTGGCGTCGTACCAGGAGGTAAAGCCCGGTCCATTAGTTGAGAGTTCGGTTGCCATAGGATGCGCGTCGCGCGGCAAGAATATAGAAAGCGGAGCTCCGCCTACCTCTAGCAGAAGCCGGGAGTTTAGTTACTTTAGACCGCTTTTCGCGGTTCGCGTTACCTGTGCCACGATTTCCGGATCAATAATCGACTCTTCTATCATCCAGGGAGAATGGAAAATGGCCGATTTCGAGCCTGCCGTCACCAAGACCATCCGCCGCGAAGGCGGGGACACGCTGACCGATGATCCGGATGATCCGGGAGGATTGACCCGCTACGGGATCAGCAAGCGCGCCCATCCCGAGGTGGATCCGCGCAACCTGTCCCTGGAGAGCGCGAAAGAGATTTACCGCAAGGAATACTGGATCCCCTGCCAAGGCGACGCGATCAAGAGCCAGCTTCTGGCCGAACTCGTTTTCGATAGCGCGGTGAACATGGGAGTGAACCAGGCGATCAGGCTGACGCAGATCGCGGCCGGCATCGATGCGGACGGCGTCCTCGGCAATGGAACCATGCAGGCCATCAACGAGGCCGATCCCGCCACCTTCGCGGCGGCTTTCACCCTCGCGAAGATCGCCCGGTACCTGGCGCTGGTGAAGAAGAACCGTAAGCTAGAGAAGTACTTCTACGGATGGGTCCGCCGGACCCTGGAGGTGGGTTAAATGGGCGCGATGTCTTTCATCTCATCAATGTTCAGCGGCGGCATCGGGGACGTGGTGGAAAAGGTCGGGGATGCCATCCACAAGAACGTCACCAGCGATAAAGAGCGGATGGCCCTGGATAACGAGGCGGCCAAGGCCGCGCAGGACTTCAATATCAAGCTCGCCCAGATGGACACCGACTTGGCCAAGGGCCAGATCGACGTGAACCTGGAGGAATCCAAGAATCCGCATCTGTTCGTGGCGGGATGGCGTCCCTTCATCGGATGGCTTTGCGGGATCACCCTGGGGATCATGTTCATCCCCAAGTGCATCGTGATGACCATATTCTGGGGCTTACAGGCTTATCGGAACGCCCATGGGGACGGCCAGCCGATGCCGCAACTTCCCGAATTCCCGGACCTGGGCTCGGGCCAAATGCTGGGGCTCGTGAGCGCGATGCTCGGCCTGGGCGGCCTGCGGACCTTCGAAAAGGTCAAGGGCGTCGAATCGACGGGCATCCGGGTTTTCAACCGATAAATCCACGGCAAAAGCTTGGTGATTCCGGATCCTTTCCGATTTATATAGATCGGAAAGGTATCCCATGACCTCCGCCTCGATACCCACATGCCTGCCTTCGGACGCACTGCTGGCGCGGTTCGCGCCCGCCGCGCCCGTTCCCGGACGCCCGGACCTGATCGCCTGGCAGGCCCGCGACGTATTCGACCTATGGAAAGCCTGGGAAGAAGAGTCGGGCGTGAAACAGGATATCCCTTATTGGGCCACCGCCTGGCCGGCGGCGAGGCTTACGGCCGCCTACCTCGGGAAGCATCCGGAAACGGCGGCGGGGAAGGTGGTCCTGGATTTTGGATGCGGCGGAGGCGTGGCCGCGCTGGCGGCCGCCAAGGCCGGCGCGACCCGCGTGATCGCCAACGATATCGATACCGCCGCCCTGGCCATGGCGGAAAGGAATGCGGCCCTGAACGGCCTGACCCTGGACATCGAAGACGGCAACCTTCTCACGCGTCCGCCCAATCCGGAGTGGAACGTGATTTTGGTCGCGGATCTTTTCTATGAGAAGTCGGTCGCAGGGCCCATGCTGGATTGGCTACGGCGGGCCCTGTCCCAAGGGTCGCGCGTACTCATCGCCGATGCCTGCCGCCCTTTCGCGCCGCAAGCGGGCGTCCGGCTCCTCGCCGAGGAGACCTACGCCACGGACGTGGATCTGGAAGGTTCGGAGGCTCGTAAGGTGCGCCTGCTCGAACTTCTCCCCTGATGCGGCCAGGCGCGACGCTGGCCCCAGCCGCGGTCGCTTAGCCCTCGTCCGTGCGACGATAAAGCACGAAACTATGCGGTGCGATTTCCAGATGATCCTCCGGCCGGGCCGTACGCGGGGCCCGGCTTCCGGGACCGCCCCATTCCGTATCCGCGGAATCGAGAGCCGATTCCCATTTGCCTTCCCGCGTCGGCAATGCGCAACGGGAGGCCTCCGACCCGTAATTGAAGATGGCGGCAATCTCGCCGGCGGGAAGATCGTCCGTCCCTAGGACGCGCCGGCGCAGGAAAAAGCAGGATCCGGAAAAGTCCATCTCCATGCCGGCCCGATGCAGCCGGGATAAGGCGGGTAAGCCCTTCCGCAACGCGATAAGCCGCCGATAAAAGCGCAGCACGGTGCGATGAGGCTCGCGATCCAGGCTGGCCCAGTCCAACTTGCAACCCTCGAAAGTCCCGGGGGCGATGGGATCGGGTAGATGCTCATCGGCATGTAGGAAGGCGAACTCCTCCCTTCGTCCCTTGCGCACGGCTTCGGAAAGCTGCGGATCGCCGTAATCCCCGAAGAATTGGAACGGGCGCGTTTCCGCGTATTCCTCTCCCATGAACAAGAGGGGGAGATAAGGCGAGAGGAACAAGGTGCCCGCGGCCAGCTTATAGGCTTCAGCGTCCACCACCGCGTTGAATCGCTCCCCCCCGGGGCGATTACCCACCTGGTCGTGGTTCTGGATGAAGGCCACGAACTGCCTGGGCGGCCGCAAGGCCGAGGAGGCCCCGAATCGCTTCTCGCGCGAAGGGCAGTATTCCCCGGAGTAAACGAAGCCCTCGCGGAAGGCCTTGGCCAATTGATCGGGTCTGCCGTAATCGAGCCGATAGCCCGAGGTCTCCTTGCGCAACAAGGCATCCACGCAATGTTGGAAATCGTCCAACCATTGCGCTTGCATCCCGTAGCCTCCCGCGTCCCGCCCGGTAATGACGCCGGGATCGTTAAGATCGCTCTCGGCGATCAGGAAACGGCGGCGCCCGTGGCGAAGCGAAAATTCCGCCACCCGTTCTTCCAGCTCTGCCAGGAAATGCGTCGCCGACATATCGTACATCTGATGGATCGCGTCCAGGCGCAAGCCGTCGATATGGAATTCACGCAGCCAATACAGCGCGTTCTCGATGAAGAAGTCCCGGACCTGATCGCTCCGCTTGCCGTCGAGGTTGACGGCCTTTCCCCAGGGCGTCTTGTAGTGGTCGGTGAAATAGGGGCCGAATTCGGCCAGGTAATTGCCCTCCGGCCCCAGATGGTTGTACACCACGTCCAATACCACCGCGATGCCCCGCGCATGCGCGGCATCCACCAGGCGCTTCAGCGCTTCCGGGCCGCCGTAGCTGTTCTGCACCGCATATAGGTAAGCCCCGTCATATCCCCAATTGCGTTCGCCGGGGAATTGGTTCACCGGCATGATCTCGATGGCGTTGACGCCCAGGTGCGCCAGGTGTTCCAGCTTGGGGATGATGGCGTCCAAGGTGCCTTCGGGCGTGAAGGCGCCAACGTGGATCTCGTATAGGATGGCTTCCTCGAGGGCAATGCCCGTCCACGCGGAATCTTTCCAGGCGAAGGTTCCGTGATCCCATACCTGCGATGGCCCATGCACTCCGAACGGCTGGTAGCGCGAAGCCGGGTCGGGCCGGAACTCCCCATCGCCTACGCTGAACAAGTAATTCGTACCCGGCTGGATATCCGGGCATTCGATTTCCCAGTATCCGCTCGGATGCAGGCGCAATTCACGCTCAGGCTGGCCCAGATCGGGAAAACGGATACGCACCCGCTTGGCTTCCGGCGCGAACACGCGGAACAGGCATGCCTTACCGCTTTGCCACAATGCTCCGACTTGCATGATTTCCCCTCCGGCTCCCCGAAGGACGGGAACCAAATAGGAAAAAACCCTTTTAAAGGCGGGGGTTCAATTCCCTTTTCAGATCGGGCAGAGGCATGGCGCCGGTGATGCGGTGGGCCTCGCGCCCGCCCTTGAATAGGATGAGAGTGGGGATGCCGGAGATGCCGAAACGCGAAGCCAGTTCCGGCTTCTTATCCGTGTCGATCTTGATGACGGTTATCCGCCCCTTCCATTCGCGGGCGAGATCCTGGAGGACGGGAGCCATCATCTTGCAGGGGCCGCACCAATCGGCCCAGAAGTCGGCGAGCACGGGCAAAGGTTGGGAGGCGATGAAGGCGTCGAAATCGCCGGAAGCCATGGGACCCCTCCGAGGTTTCCCTTAACATACATCTTGGGTCGGCTTCGGCAAGATTAAGCCCCCTACCCCAAACGCGACAGGCATGCCGCCGCGAGTTTATCGAGGAGCCAGGCCCCATTCCAGGTGAGCCCGCGAATCTCGGGAGTCGCCGCCAGCCA
>JAEKLQ010000046.1:0-959 GCA_019509785.1 Fibrobacterota bacterium
ATTGGAATAAAATTCACGCTTGTGCCATCGGGGTAGTATTAAAATACTGAACAACCATAATTAATTCCCCTTCATAAAATATAGCGCAAAATGAAAATAAAATGGCAGATACCCTGGGCGATTCCAGTTCTGTTTTTCCTCCTCTCAAGCCAATGCAATTCTGGAAAAGATTTGAAAATTCATTCGGAGGAAATGATTAAGGCAGAGCTCAAGGGCGGCTGGGTTGTTTCGACTTATTGCCGTATCCTGGAGCGCACCCGATCGCCGCTTGCAGCCCGAGAAGCCTTCAATGACTATCACCAAATTATTTACGCCCCGGATCGCAAATTTTCTTTTTCCCAATCCGATTCGAGTTATTGGATTTTTCTTGACTCTGCTCAGGGAGTCCGCGCAGATGGCTTTCCGATTCGGTTCGACTTGGAAAAATCGATAGTCGTAGTCCTTACCGGGAATCTAAAGGATACCCTCGCGATCCTGGAACCCAACTATCGGGGAAATCCCGACAGGCTGCTATTGATAAAACCGATTCACGACATCTTGATATTCCATCGATCTGAAAAGGATTTCGAATGGGGATCCCCCACTGATAGGTATACGAACAAGGTGGTTCTGTCGGGAATTTTCTATCCGATCCTTGAGGGCATCCCGGATACGACAAAGCCCATAAGGTTCGAGGAGAGGGGGAAATCAAGGGATTTTTCCGAATTCGTGGGGAGCCCAACGCAGTATATTTTTTACATCGTCCATCTCTTCGGAATACAGGACTCCACCGACTTAATGATTATCCGGAATCCTGAATCAAAGATCGGCAGGGTTTTCGAAAGCAGATTCGGAATTGATACTTTGAAATTCTCGGAGGTACAACCGTTACCTACTGCTGGCAGAAAAACCTGTGTGTTGGTCCGGGCTAGGCGGTAGCCGTATGAACCACGATGGGAATAGTCCGCGCTGGACCGGTA
>JAEKLQ010000046.1:974-87556 GCA_019509785.1 Fibrobacterota bacterium
TCCGCCATTGGGTTTGATCGGATCCATCGCGCTATTCGGAGCGGGCGCCCTGCTGCTTTTCCTGACAACTCGAATAGCCGTACCAGCGCTCGTCTCCGCAACCAGAGCCGAGCCTGTCGTAATGTGGTTCTTGGCCGCGAGCGCATTCCTCTTTGGCCCCTTACTTCTCATGGCCGTTCTATTGCTTTCTCGAGAACGGCGGTCAGGAAAGCCTCACTCATGGGGTGCGCGGCTGTGGCTGCACCCGATGAATGGCAGAGACCTGCTTTGGTCCCTCGGCGGGCTCGTGGTTGTAAGCATGCTGACGGGTGGGATCGCAACTGCCCTCGGGTCGATTACGGACAGGTCCAAGTTCCACCCTTCGTTCATGGCGTTCGCCCCTCGTGGTCCCGGGCGATACTGGATACTCGGCGCTTGGCTCCCCTTTTTCATACTCAACATCCTCGGTGAAGAGTTCATCTGGAGAGCGTTCATGCTGCCGAAGCAGGAGGCCGCTTTCGGAAGGAATGCTTGGTTGGTCAATGGTTGCCTTTGGTGCCTATTCCACGCTGCCTTTCCCTGGCAGGTCTTGGTAACCCTTATCCCGATCACCTTGATCCTGCCCTACATCGTCCAGCGACGGCGCAGTACCTGGGGCGGCGTGATTATCCGTGCCGGGTTCGGTGCGATCGGCTTTCTCGCCCTGGCATTCGGGCTTGGCTAAGCGTCCAAGTATGGAACTATTTTTGGGTCGGGAAAAAGGAAAGTATGAAGCAAGAAATGTGTTTTAAGTTCCTAGAACACCTCTACAAGTACTCGGCTGGGATCCTGAAAAAAGAATACATCAACGACACAGATATCACGTATATCAACAATGAAGTCGATAATTTTTTCCGTCGAGTACAAGCTTCTGGGAGCGCTATTAGGGGCGAAGGATGATGAACATGTGCAAAGGTTCAATAAAATATCCGAATTCAATGAGAGAATCAAAAAAGTAATTGCGGTTCTGGAATTCGGACAGAACCATTAACTGGTCCTTCGCATAAGTTCTTGTTCCATTGCAAAAGCATCGATACAAAATGAGACCTCGAGGCCGCCTTCAGCTAGGCGTATCGAAATAGTGGACTGGAATCTACCTTGAATGAAACAGGATCTTCTCCTCGTTCGTCCAATGGCTTGCACCCTATGCGAAGATGGAGCCCGCAAGCAAATCCTATGAAACCCTATCTTAGCCTCATCGCCCTGGTAATCCTCTCCCAATCGCACCCGATCCGCGCCCAAGCGGTGGATTCCAATTATCAAGAACAAATCCGACGCGTAAATTCCCAGATCCATGCCGGCAAAACCCTGATGTGGACCGGCACCGCCCTGCTGCCCGTAAGCGCTTTGGCCCTGGTCCCGGTCCTCTACGATGGGGCTTTCGGGATTACCGGGGCCGATGCCGGTTTCTCGGTCTTCTTCGCGGTCCTTGGCCTCGGGCTTATCCATATCGGCATTCCCGTTTATGGAGAGGGCGCCAGCAATCTGGAGAATGCCGCGGGCGGGGAGGCCTCCGCACGATCTGTATCCGCCGAATCCGGCTGGTCCCATTACCGGAGGAGCTGGGGATTCATGGCCGCCGGGTCGCTTGTGCTGGTGGCGGACTTTCCCGTGGCGTTCTTAGCCGCCTTCGAGCACAGAGAGAACGCTCTGACTTACTCGGCAGATGCCCTGGGACTCACCGGCCTCAGCCTCCTGGGCATTGGCGCGTTGGAACAGCATTACAGCCTGTACCGGTTCATTAAAGCCTCCGATCATGCCCGGGACAGCCTCAAGGCGCATCCTCAAGTTTCGCTTCTACCTTATTTACGCCTGGGTAAACAGGCGCCGGGCGCGGGAATGCGCCTGACTTGCTCGTTTTAAGGGGTATTTAGAAGGAGCTCCCGCTTCCGGAATCGATTAAATAGATTCGCGGGACATGAATGCTTTCGGGAATACCAATCAGACCTTGATGCGGCACGACTTCAAGCGCGCCTACTACCGCACATTGTTATCGGAGTTCGATCCCGAAGACATAAAGGAGCTCCTCTCCCGGCAGCCTTTGGCGATCGGGGAAAAGCGATATTCCCTTTCCGAAGTATGCGAGCTCTTATGGAAGGAAAAAGGGAAAGTCCCCTTCGCATGGGATTGCGCCACGGATAATGATCTGGAACCATTCCTGGTGTCCAAAGGACGGACCATGGAATGGTTCATGAAGAAGGTTCTCTGGTTGAACAACAACAGTTCGGTAATGCCGGGTAAGGTTTTGCTGAGTTGGTTCTATCCGAAGCTGGAGTCCATGTTCCGCGCCTTGGACGCGCGCGAGCTTATTTTCCCCCTCATTACCCTGCACAACGAGAATTGGATGCCGAACGTAACCAGCCGCCGGGTCAAGAAGCGAGAGGAAGGGGATTGGATCAAATCCGTGCTAGTATTCATCCATGATTCCACGTATTCGGAAAGGTTGGACTGGGATTTCGATGCGATAGCCGGGCCCCAGTTCCTTTCGGTGCCTGGTGTGCTGGCGATGCCGCATTTCGAGAGGCACGTGATGATCAGCGATAGCCGGCACGTGGAGCGGGTGATTTGGGAAGAAGCCGATGCTCCAAGCTACGCAGAGGATTCCATGCTCATCAACGGCGAACCTTACGGGAAAAAGACTTCCTTCTCCGCCTTCTGCAAGAAAGCGGATATCGATTTGGATAAATATAAGCCGCCGGATTTGCCGGTGATCGAAATGGATCGGGATTACTTTTGCCCCATCCGCAAGCGGAACGTCCTATACGCGGGATGCGCTTACGGAGCGCCCTTTTATCTTCATTCGATCGAATACCGCAAGATCGCGCATATGAAGAAGGACTTGCTGAAGACCATCGTTTCCGATCTCGTGCGTGAAGACGAGATGAACATGGATGATCTGGAATCCAAGCATCTGGCATTGCTCGCCGCCCTTAAGGAAACCTACGCCTTCAGGTATTTCCATGCCGATGAAAGCATGACGCTGAACGACGCCGGCTTCATCAAGGGGGTATCCGCCAAGATCCTGAAATACCTTTTGGAGGCGTATCTGACCCATGGGCGGGATGCGTTCGAGTATAAGGAATTGAAAAGGCAATTCGAAATCACCTTGGGCCAGAAAAACGCGAATTTCGAAATCCGCTTTTACCGGTTAGTGGAAAAGCTGGATAACGATTCGCCCGGTTTCCGCATCCAGAGGACCGGACGCGGGAAATTCCGCGTGGCCACAAAAGGCATGCTGCGTTTCTCGGATGGCTGATTTAATGGAGGGCGGGTGCGAGACCGAGTCTTCTTTACATGCTCCCTTACTCGCCACCAACCCGATCCACGGGTTCCAGCCCATGCAGATACAGGTAGATCGACTCAAGATCGAAATCGGTCATGCGGCTGAACGGCCCCCAGGGCATCGGGCTCCATTGCCTCACCTTGCCCCGGTGGAAGCGGGCCACGAACTGTTCGCGGGTCCAACCGGTGATGATGCCCGTGCGAGGATCGGGGGTGAGGTTCGGGCTGACCACCACCTGCGTAGGATAGTCGGCCTTGCGAAGGACCAGGCCGCCCGCGAATCGGGGTCCGGTGAATTCCCCCGTCTTCATGTTCCGGGCCGTATGGCAGGATGCGCAAGTGGCCAGGGAATTGGCCAGGTAGCCGCCCCATTCCGCCGAAGGCGCGGCCGGCGGGCCCGCCGGGGCGGGTCGCTCCCCGGAGAATGGCCCCAGGAACCAGGCCTTGGTGATCCAGCCCATGGCGTTGTACCGGCTCGGGGGTACCTCGTGGGTTACGGGGGGCAAGGTACGCAGGTAGGAAACGATGGCGAGAAGATCGGCATCGGAAAGGTCCGGGTATTGCATGACGGGGAGGCCCACGTGCCCGCGGTGGTCGATGCCGGTGCGGAAGAAGCGGGCCAAGAGGGAATCGGGAACCGCGCCCAGGCCCGTAGCGACGTCGGAGGTGAGGTTGGTCGCGCGCATTTCGCCCAGGAAGGTCCGTAAGACGTACCCGCCGGTCAGAGGCGCTTCCCCGCCCGGCGTCCCGGCGCCCGGCGTCCCGCCGCCCCCATCGACAATCGCTTTTGCCTCCGGCGCGGCATGGCAGTCGGCGCAATGCCCAGGTCCATAGACGAGATAACGCCCGTGGGCGATAACCGCCGAATCCCGCGAGGCCGTAAAGGACCGGGCGGGCGCCTCGAACACGCGATCTTTTCGCAGATAGGATAAGCCCAAGCCCCCGGCGCATAAGAGCGCCAAAGCGGCGGCCCCGTATGCGAGGGCGCGCAACCAGCGCCGCGGCTTCCGTCGCCTAAGCGGGTGAGAAGGCATGGCCCTTTTCGGAACTATTCGGATTGCCCAGGACAAGCTCCCGCGCGGCCTCCGGGGAAGCGGCCTCCGGGGAGGCGGCTTCTGGGGAAGCTTCGCCCAGCGCGAAGCCTTGCCAGGTGCCCCGACGCGCGAATTCGCTTTCCAAAGCGGCGCGGAGCGCATCCTTGTCCCGACACCATAGGGGGGCGAGCAGCATTCCCGGCGGCGCGTCCCCGGACAAGCGTTGCACGCCGACCTGGGCCGGGGTGCGTTCCAGGACATCGGCGAGGCCGGCGACGTAATCTTCCGAGCCCAAGGGCGCCCAAATGCCGGACAGATAATCCGCGCCCAGGACCGTCCCGCGCACGGCATGCAAGGGATGGATCTTGACCGATTCGAAGCGCCAGGGCCGCAGGGCATCCGCGGTGGCGCGGAACTGATCGGGGCCTTCGCCGGGGAGCCCCAGGATCAGATGCACGCAAAGATCGAATCCGCGGCCGGAGCAGAGGTCCATGGCTTGGGCGAACTCCGCGAAGCAGTGGCCGCGGTTGATGCGCCGGAGGCTGGAGTCATGGGCCGATTGCAGGCCCAACTCCAGGGTCAGAAAGGTTTCCGCGCTCAGGCGGGACAGCAGGTCGGCGACCTTGGCGTCCACGCAATCGGGACGCGTGCCGATGGACAGGCCCACCACATCGGGATGGGCCAAGGCCTGGCGGTACAGGCTTTCCAGGCGCTCCACGGGGGCGTAGGTGCCCGAGAAGGGCTGGAAATAAGCGATGAAGCCGTCCACGCGGGAGCGGTCGCGATGGAAGGCTATGCCGGAACCCAATTGCTCGGCGATGGGAATGCGGCGGCTGCCGGCCACCGGCGAAAAGGCGCGGTTATCGCAGAAGGTGCATCCGCCCCGGCCCTTGGTCCCGTCCAGGTTGGGGCAGGTGAACCCGCCGTTGAGGGTAACCTTCCGGATACGGCGGCCCGCGAATCCCTTGCGCGCCAGCACGGACGCGTACGATGTATGGCGCATTCCCGAAGGCATAAAGCAAAAAACCGACCGCACGGGAATGGCTTTTATTCCCGCGGACACGGGAGTAAAACGCGATTACAACGGGTAGCGCGCCAATCCGGCAAGCCAAAATGGCGCGGAGCACCTGGCGACCGGCGTTTTCGGGGCGCCAATCGCATGCGTAGGATTGGCGCGACCCTTGCACTCCATATCGGCAGACCTATGAATCCGAATCGCCCGGAAGGCGCCCGCATCGCCGTCCTGTTCCTGCAGCCGCAATGCAATATGACCTGCCGCTTTTGCATCACGCAAGACGGCTTCTCGGCCATGCATCCGGAGGACGTTTTCCCCCTGCTGGATGGATTGGCGCGCTCAGGCATCGGGAACGTCATCTTCGGCGGCGGCGAGCCGCTGGCATGGCCCCATGATCTTCTCGGCCCGGCCCGCTATGCCAAACGTTTGGGCATGACCGTTCAGGTAGGCACCAACGGCATCGCGCTCAGGCCTCGTATCATGCAGTCCCCCGTCTTGGATCGCTTCATCCTGCCTTTGGAATCGGCGGATCCGCATGTCCACGATCGCCTGCGCCACGCCCGCGGCGGCCACCACGCGTTGATCCTCGATCGCCTGGAAGCCTTGGCCGAGCTTGGCCGCGAGGTCACCCTATCCACGGTGATCACCCGCGTGAACCGGAAAGGGCTGATGGGCCTGGCCGAATGGATCGCGGATTATCGCGCGCGCGGCGGCCATTTGCATGCGTGGCATCTATATCGATTCCTGGCGCGAGGCCGCGGCGGCGCGGTTTCCGGGAAAGAGCTGGGAACGCGGCGGGAGGAGTACCAGTCCGATTGCGAGGCGGTGAAGTCACGCTTTCCCGAACTGCCGATCCTCAAGCGGCCGGACATGACCCGTTCGCGCGCCGTCGGTTTCTATTGGATGGAAAACGGCCAAGTTCGTTGGTCGGGTCCCCATGGAGCGCCCGCGATGCGTAAGGAGATGAGGCAGGCCGCCGTCGCCTGACAAGGGCAGCCTTCCTCGATGCGGGCCTTCGGAAGGCCCTACTCCCCGCGATCCTTACGGGCCGCCGCCTCCAGGATACGGGCCGGGATCAAATCCAGCGACGCGACCTTCTCGGCCGCGCCAAAGGCGATCGCTTCCTTAGGCATCCCGAATACCACGCAACTGGCTTCGTCCTGCGCCAGGGTCGCGGCGCCCGCCTGCCGCATGGCGAGCAGGCCTTCGGCCCCGTCGTGGCCCATGCCGGTGAGGATGACGCCCACCGCGTTGCGGCCGGCATAGCGGGCCACGGAATGGAAAAGTACGTCGACGGAAGGGCGGTGGCGGCTGACCTGGGGGCCGCCCCGGACGACGGCGCGGTAGGCCGCCCCGTCCCGCATCAGTTCCATATGGTGGTTGCCCGGGGCGATGAGCACGCGGCCCGGAACCACCGAATCCCCGTCTTCCGCTTCCTTGACCTCCATCGCGCAAAGCGTATCCAGGCGGGTCGCGAAAGAGCGGGTGAAATGCTCGGGCATGTGCTGCACGATGAGGATGCCGGGCGCGTTGGCGGGCAGCGCGGTGAGCACGGCTTGCAACGCTTGCGTGCCGCCCGTCGAAGCGCCGATGGCGACGACGGAATGGGTGGTACGCGACAGGGACAGGCGGCCTAAAGGCGAGGCGGACGGAGCCTTTTTCGCTTCTTCGCGCCGGGCCACCCGCACGTGGGCCGCCGCGCGCACCTTGTCGCGCAACTCCACCGCCATCTCGCCGACGGCATAGGCCGCCCCCGGCTTGCAAACCACTTCCACGGCGCCGGCGTCCATGGCCTCCAAAGCGATTTCGCCGCCGCGCGGCGTCAACGAGGAAACGACGACGACCGGCATGGGGCGGAACTGCATCAGCCGCCGCAAGAAAGTAAGGCCGTCCATGCGCGGCATCTCGATGTCGAGGGTAATCACGTCCGGTTCCAACTGGACGATCATATCCCGGGCCACGAAGGGATCCGGGGCCGCGCCCACGACTTCGATATCGCCTTCCCGGCCCAGCTCTTGGGTCAGGACCTTGCGGACGATGGCCGAATCGTCGACGACGAGGACCTTGATGGGCCGGGATGGAACGGTTTGGTTAAGCATGGAGGGCTTCTTCCGGGTCGTAGGGCGCGCAGAAGCATGCCTGGAAAAGGATGGGCACGCCGTCGATCTCGAAAGCCATCACGTCCGATTTGCGCGCCAGCAGATCGGCCACGGCCGAAGGGAAGCCGAAGATGCGCGGGGACCCGAGATTGAAAGCGGTTCCAGTACCAAATAAAGTGGTAAGCAGGTGTCCGCAGGCGACGTTCAGGAATTCGCCCAAGGCGTCGCCGGCATGTTCGGCGGACTTTTCGTCCCCGGGCTCGGCGCCCAACAGGTTGGCGGCCAACTCCCGGGCCAAGGACTCCGGGAAAGCGGCCAAGGCCCCGCCGCGCGACGGGCCGTCGAAGACGAGGGATGCCGCCAGGTATTCTTCTCCTTGGGCCTTGAAACCGCCCTGGGAAAGCGCGTCGGCGAATAGGAAAGCCTGTTGCTCTAATATGGCGGGGACCGTGCTCAAGACCGCTTCGCGTTGCTGATTATCCATTTTCGACTCCCAGTATCTGGACCACGAGCGCCTTTAAGGCCTCGGGCCGGAATGGCTTCCGCAAGAAGGCGGCGATGCCGCGCTCCTTGAGTCCGCCGATGCGTTCATCGCTGCCTTCGGTGGAGATGACCACGATGGGGACGTCCCGCAAGGACGCGTCGTCCTTCAAGGCCGCGATCATTTCCAATCCGCCCATGACGGGCATGTTGAGATCGGCGAAGATGAGATCGGGCTTCCGCTCCCGCGCCAGGTCCAACCCCTCCTTGCCGTTCCCCGCCTCGCGCAAAGCGGCGATCGGGATGCCCGACAAGTTCAGGCATTTGGTAATGACGCTCTTCACCGTGCGGCTATCGTCCACCATCAGGATTTCGTATCCGGCGCTCATAGTTCCACCTCCCGCCCGGCGATCTTAAGTACGGTCTGGCCCGTGGCCATCCTGAGGCTCATGGTGCGGGGCACGCTGCCCCCCGTGTCTTCCCCCGAAACCAGGATGTCGTTCTTCCAAAGCAGCTTGCGCAGCACCGTGCAATTGCGTTCGCCGATGTTGAAGATGCCCTTCTCGTCCATGATGGCCGAGCCGCCGGCGACCTTGGCCACCAGGCTGCCTTTGCGCGCGCCCAGGTCGAAGAGCGCCTGCAGCAAGGCGGGCACGCCCGTATCCACGAACATGGGCGGATTGGCCGCGGCCTTGGCCGGGTCGATCTTGGACAAGGGTAGCATGCTATGGATGAGCCCGCCCACGCCGGCCTTGGCGTCATACAGGGACAACCCCACGCAAGAACCAAGGGAATAGGTGATCAGGGTTTCCTCGGGGGAATGGGAGATGGCCATTTCCGATATGCCTACCGTACGCATCATCTACCTGGCCTTTCCGTAGATGGACGGCCTCAGGCAGGCGAATCCGGTGTTCAGCCCGTTCAGGCTTTCGGCATGCCCCACAAGCAAGAATCCGCCCGGCCGCAGCAAGCGATAGCATTCGCGTATCAGCGCCTCGCGGGTGGGGCCGTCGAAATAGATCATGACGTTACGCACGAGGATGAGGTCGAAGGGCCCCTTCATGGGAAAGGGGGGCTGCGACAGGTTCAGGCGCTGGAAGGAGATGAGGGATTTGAGCGACGCGCGTACCGCCACGGAAGGCGTCTCGGCTTCGGGAGCGGGTTCGAACCAGCGGTTGAGGTAAGCCCGCGGGATCCCATCCAGCTTAGAGAGCGGATAGATTCCGGCGTGGGCGGCGGCGAGGATGCGGGTGGAAATGTCGGTGGCCAGGATGCGCGTATCGGTGCCGGGGCCGAGCCCGCATTCGGCCAGGGTCATCGCCAAGGTGTAGGGCTCTTCGCCCGAAGAGCTGGCCGCCGACCAGATGCGGAATCGGCTTTGCCCTTCGGCGCGCCAGCGGGTCACGTTTTCGGTGATGAACTCGAAATGCTCTGGCTCGCGGAAAAAACTGGTGGTGTTGGTGGAGATGGCATCCAACATGTGGATCATCTCGTCGCCGGCGGCGTCCTCTTTCAGGAGATCCAGGTAGGTCCCGAATTCCTCCAAGCCCAATTGCCGCATCCGTTTGCCGATGCGGGCGCTGACCAGGGATTCCTTGCCTTCGCTCAGGGCGATGCCGCAAGCGTCATAGACGATGTCCCGGAAGCGCGCGAATTCTCGGGGCTTGAGTTGCATGGAATCCCCCTCCGACTTGAGGATCCGGATGCGAACCGGACCCCGTAACGGGGAGGATACCTAGGCAATCGCCGTGCCATCTGGGAATCGGCCCTCCGGAAGGGAGCGCGCGGCCCTCGCATGGCCGCCGGAAGGGAGGGAACGAGGCCGGATGGGGGGAATCCGCACCGGCCGGATCCGGATTACTGATCGGTTTGAGGATCTAAGGGGCGGCCAATTCCTGGCCGTCGACGGACCCGATGGAGGTCAAGGTCCGGGCGGGGGCGGGGTTACGGGATTTTCCGGAATTGGCCGCGGGCCGATTCTAGCCGCGCGTTCCGGTGCGGGAGGGAACCGAGTCCGCGGAGGCTTCCAACGCCGCTTCGGCCGACTTCCGCTCTTCGCTGATCGCGTAAGAGGAGAAGAAACTCAAGAAGGCGAAAAGCAGGACGCCGATGGCGACCTGGCCGTAGGTACGGCTGCGTACGGCCATCGCCGCGCCGGCCTCCGCCTGGCGGTTCCGGGATTTGGCCAGATTCACCACGGCATCGATGCGCTCCCGGTGCCGCTGGTAGTCCGGGTTTATCTCCTTATCGAGCACGGCGCGGGCCGCTGCCTTGTCGCCCGCGCGGATGGCGGGCAGGAAGCGCTTGGTCAAGGCCTCCTGGATCCGCTGGGCCGGCAGATAGGAAGAATCCACCAGGGCCGAGCGCAAAGCGCCGGGCGGCAAGGCCCGTTCCCAATACTCGTGGCGGATCAGATACTCCGATTGCAGGCGTTCCGCGCGATCGCTCAAACTTTCGATTTCGCCGGAATCGCCGGCCTCCAGCAATTGATAGGCGATGAGCATGGTTTCCACCAGGTATTCCGGCGGCGGCAACACGTCGGCGATGACGTCCTGGCTGCGCTGGATGTCCTGGTAGATGGGGCCGTTCACCTTCACTTCGTTGACCGTGCTGATGCAGTAAAGACCGTAGAGCGAGAACGAGAGCAGGAAAACCGCGGCGAGGGTGGTCACCTTGGCCTGGGATCGGATGTTGCGCAGAAGGGGGGGCATAAAAAGCCTCGCTGTCCGGGTGATCAATGCGACGGACTCCGGCAATGATACCATTATCGGTTGCCCGGCCGATCGGTTAAATATTAGTATTCATCGGGATCCGGGCCGGATCCGAGGCCATCCGAAACATGGACGTTTCCCATCTCCCTCCCTCGCGGGAACGCGGCAGCGGCGGGAAATCCGGTTTGCCTTGGTGGACGTGGTTCCTACCCTTCCTCTTGTTCCAGCTCTGTACCGGTTTGTCCCTCCGATTCCAAATCGGCCACGGCATGTCCCTTTGGTATCTGCCCTTGCCCTTGGCCTTGGCCCTGGCGCAGTGGTGGGGCCCGCGCGTCTTTCTGGGGATGTACGTCAACGCCGTCTTGAGCGCGGGATATTGGGGCCTCTACCGTTGGTGGCTATGGCCCTTGTACGGCATCCCGGCCACTCTCGCCGTGGTCCTGTCCTGGTTCCTGTTCGCGCGCCTGCTCAAAGGCCGGCCGTGGATGCCCGATCTCCCCGATCTGATCCGCTTCCTGGCCCTGGGGGCCGGCCTTCCCTGCCTCCTCGGATCCTTCCTAGGCCAAACGATCTTCGCCATCCTCGGGGATGCGCCCTGGCAGGGATTCTGGCATCGCGTCCACGCCCAATTCGTCCTGGATTCGCTCAGCCTATTCTCGCTGACCATCCCGCTTTTGCTGTTCGCCACTTCCGCGATGGAACGCATGGGCCTTTCCTTAACCCAGGGCGCCTATCCCCGGCCGCCGCTGTTCCCCGCGCGCATGCCGGCCTTGCAACGCATCGAGATGGCCGCCTTGTTCCTCGCCCTCCTGGGGCTCAACCTGGGCTTTTCCATCGAGCGTTTCTGGTTCGCGTACGGGTTCTTCCTCATGTGGGCGGCCGTGCGCTTCGGGATCGGCCTCTCCTCCTTGGCCTGCGTCTGGGCCATCCTGCTGGCCGTGCCTTTGCGCGCGTTGATCTCCCAGGGACCGGCTTCGGATTGGATCGATCAAAACCTCATGGTGCAGATGAACCTGTACCTGGCCACGCTCTGCTTCGCGTCCCTGTTCGTGGGACGGGCCTTGAGCGATCTCACCCAGCAGATCGCGGTGCGCGCCCGCGCGGAAGAGGAATTGCGGAAGAGCCGATCGTTGCTGGAACACGCCCAGGACATAGCCAAGATCGGCTACTTATACATCGAGCCGGAAACCGGCATACGCATCTGGTCGCGCAACCTTAAGCGCTTCTACGGCCTCGACCCCGACGGCCCCGACCCCGATCGGGAAGAGCATTTCCGCATCCTCGGGAATGCGGCGGAGATCTTCCATGCGGGCGAAAAGGCGCTTGCGGAAAAAGGTTCCTTCGTCAACGAGGCCTTCGAGTTGACCCGTCCCGATGGGGAAAAGCGCCTCTTGAGGGTGGTGGCGAAACGGGAAGAAGCCAATGGAAACCGGCCC
Source organism: Fibrobacterota bacterium (assembly GCA_019509785.1). NCBI lineage: Bacteria > Pseudomonadati > Fibrobacterota > Fibrobacterota bacterium. Next base: position 13,050 of record JAEKLQ010000046.1, read on the forward strand.
GCTTCCACCGCGGTCGTTTTCCAGGACGTCACCGAATGGGAGGCCTTGCAAACCAAGGCGCGGGAAGAGGAGGGCCGCTACCGGACCCTGTACGAATCGGCCGCCGACGCCATCCTGCTGGCGGAGAAAGGCCAGATCCTGGCGTGCAACCCCGAAGCCTTGCGGATGTTCCGGTGCGACCCAAGCTTCCTGATCGGCCGTTCTCCCATCGCCTTCTCGCCGCCCCAGCAGCCCGGCGGAACCGACTCGGCGCAAATGATCATCGCCGCCCGGGAAGCCGCCATGTCCGGACAGCCGCAACGCGTCGAATGGTTGTATCTCCGCGCCGACGGGACGCTCTTCGAGGCGGACACCACGCTGAACTCGGTGCAGTACGGGGGCCAGACCCGTCTCCTAGTCGTCATCCGCGACATCTCGGCGCGCAAGCGGATGGAGCGGGCCCTGATCGAAAGCGAAGAACGCTTCCGCCAGATGGCCGAGAACATCGAAGAAGTCTTCTTCCTCTTGGACTGCGCCGCGGGCGCCTTCTTGTACGTAAGCCCCATCGCCAGGGACATGCTGGGCCTTCCCGTGGCCGGCCTCGCCGAACAACCTTTGCTTTTCCTCGACCGTATCGACGCGGCGGATCGGGAACGCATCGGCCTTTTGACCGCGGCCGATCTGTGCCGGCGCCCCCGCAACGAAGAATTCCGCTACTCCCGTCCCGACGGCGTAAACCGGTGGCTGCGTTTGCGATCCTTCCTGGTCCCCGGCAGCGCCGGGGGCTTGGCCTACCGGGCGGCGGGGGTCATCGCCGACATCACGGAATACAAGGATGCCCAGGAAGAGGCCCGGCGCCACCAGCAGCGCCTCATCCAGTCGGACAAGATGAACTCCCTGGGGCTCATGGTATCGGGCGTGGCGCATGAGATCAACAATCCCAACAACCTCATCATGCTTAATGCGGACGTGATGGATACCTTCTGGAAGCATATGAAGCCGGTCCTGCGCGAGCACGCCGGAATCAATCCCGATTGGAAGCTGGCCGGCTTGCCTTTCGGGATCGCCGAAGGGAAGTACGAAACTTTGCTGGGCGGCGTCTCGGGCGGCTCCAAACGCATCAAGCGCATCGTGGAGAGCCTCAAGGATTTCGCCCGCGTCGATCGCCCCGATCTTTCCGAGGAAGTGGATCTGGATCGGGTGGTGGACGCTTCGGTATCCATCATCGGGAACGTCATCCGCAAGTCCACCGACCGTTTCTCGTTCGAACGCGCCGACGGCCTGCCCAAGGTCCGCGGCAGCTTCCAGAAGCTGGAACAGGTCGTGATCAACTTGATCACCAACGCCTGCCAGGCCCTGGACTCCCGGACCAAGTCCATCCGCATCTCGACCTGGCATGATAGCGAGGGCGGCTGGGTGGGGGTGCGCGTGGAAGACGAGGGCAAGGGCATCCCGCCCGAGCACCTCGGCAACGTCACCGATCCCTTTTTCACGACCAAGCGGGACGTCGGGGGCACGGGCCTTGGCCTCTCGGTGAGCTATGGGATCGTCCGTGAGCACCGCGGACGCATGGAAATCACGTCGGAAGTGGCGCGCGGGACGCGGGTGGAAATCCGCATCCCGGTCCTGGCCGGCGGCAAGGAAAACGGGAGCGCGGCCGTCGCCGCCGAACCGGAAAAGCGAGGAACCGATGGATAACGAGATTCCCGTCCTGATCGTGGACGATGAAGCGGAAATGCTGGACTCGGAGGCGCTCGCCTTGCAGATCAACGGGATCGAACCGGTGCTGACCTGCTCCGATCCGCGCGAAGCCATGGGCATCATCGCGCGTCATCCCGAATGCGTGGCGGTGCTCGACGTGACCATGCCGCACCTGGACGGGCTGGAACTGCTGAAGCGCATCGGCGAAACCTATCCGGACGTGACGGTGGTGATGATGACGGGCCTGAACGACGTGGGCACCGCGGTCCAATGCGTCAAGCTGGGCGCCTTCGACTACATGCTCAAGCCCATAGACCAGCAGCGCTTCCTGGCAACCGTGCGCAAGGCCCTGGATCATCGCGCCGGGCAGGGCGAAGCGGCCCGCCTGGCCCGCGGCCTTTTGGAAGATACGGTGGCCCATCCGGAGAGCTTCGAGGCCGTGGTGACGACCGAGCGGCGCCTACTCAATATCTTCAAGTACATCGAAGCGGTGGCCCCCACCGGCCTGCCCATCCTTCTGACCGGGGAGACGGGCGTGGGCAAGGAGCTCTTCGCCGGGGCCGTGCATAAGGCCAGCGGGCGCAAGGGGGAATTCGTTTGCGTCAACAGCGCCGGCATCGACGACACCATGTTCAGCGATGCGCTCTTCGGCCATGCGGCCGGCGCCTATACGGGAGCGCATAAGGAACGGCGCGGACTTATCGACAAGGCCAAGGACGGCACCTTGTTCCTGGACGAGATCGGGGACATGAAGCCCGAGTCCCAGGTCAAGTTGCTGCGCCTGCTGCAAGAGGGCACCTTCTATCGCCTGGGCCATGACGCCGAAGAACGTACCAACGCGCGCATCGTGGCCGCCACCAACCGGTCGCTGGGGGAATTGCAATCCGATCCCAGATTCCGCAAGGATCTCTTCTATCGCCTCAAGGCCCATCACGTGCATATCCCGCCCTTGCGCGAACGCATGGGGGACGTGCCCGTGCTGACGCAATGGTTCCTGGCCCGCTGCGCCGAAGAGCAAGGCAAGCCCAAGCCCACCGCTCCGCCCGAGCTGGCGGTCATCCTGGGCAACTACGCCTTTCCCGGCAACGTGCGGGAACTGCGCGGCATGGTCTACGACGCGGTGAGCCGCCATCAGGGCGGCGTCCTGTCCTGCGCCTCCTTCAAGGAGGCCATCGCCGGGAAGGACGGCGTTGAAACCTCCCGGGTCGCCCGCCCTCCCGAAGCCGACTCCGGGATCACTTTCCCCTTTCCCCTGCCTAACGCGCATGAATCCGAGCTGGCTCTCATCCGCGAGGCGCTCGCGCGCACGGGGGGAAACAAGACCCTCGCCGCCGAGATGATCGGCATGGCCCGCCAGACCTTCCGTACCAAGCTCAAAGAACTGGAATCAGCGGGCCCTGCCTAATTCCGGATCCCGGTTAAATCCCGGTCAGGCGCTAAGGCGCGCCGGGGCCGCGAGTTGCGCTTCTTTCCGCCCGGCCCGGCTGGAATTCATCCACCCCTTCGCAAGCCCTTTATCCCCCGGAACCGTCCCGAATGCGGCCGGATCGGCGCCGGATCGCGGGGTAACGCCGAAGTAACCTCCATGGCACGGCTCTTGCCATAGTCCTCTCCCGAACCGCGTCGGCTCCGCAGGCCTACGCGACGGTATACGGGGGACATATGGCGACTTCAGCGCTGCTCGGCACCGACGATACGACCACCCGGTCAACCCGATCGGGCGAACGGGAAATGGCGGACCTGGCCGACCTCGCCGATCTGGCGCGCGGCCTGTGCGGCCTCGCCGACGTGGCCGATCGATTTCCCGCGGCCCTGCCCCAAGTCGAACGCGGCTTCAAGGAACTGGCCGACCTCGCGCAGGAGTGCGGGGAAGCGCGCATCCGCCGTATCGCCATCGCCTTCGCGTCCATCCTCGGCAATGCCTATCGCGCGCCCCGGGAGGATTTGCCCTTCATCCTGGAAACCGCCGCCGCCTATCTGGAAGCCTTGCCCGGGAAATTGGCCCGCGCCCGCGGAAAGAAGGCCGCATGAACCCGGCCACCTTCGCGAGCCCATCCTTCCTCCTGCCCGCCGATGCCGATACCAGCATCCTGACCGATTTCATCATCGAAGCCTGCGAGCATCTGGAGTCTTCCGATCAGCATCTCCTGACCCTCGAATCCGATCCCGGCGAACGCGCCAGCCTGGACGCGGTCTTCCGGGCCTTCCACAGCATCAAAGGCGTGACCGGGTTCCTGGGGCTGGAAGGCATCAAGACCCTGGCCCACGAAGCGGAAAACCTGCTGGATCAAATCCGCACCGGCTCGATCAAACTGTCGCCCTCGGTCATGGACTGCGTTTTCGATTGCGTGGCCTTCCTGAAAGGGACGGTGGCGGACCTCAAGCGGGGCGTGGGCGAAGAGGACGATCGCCGCTGCCAAGCGGCATCTATCGCCTTGCGCGAACGCATCTCCGCTATCCTGCGGGGCGATGTCGCAACCGAATCCTGGACCGCATCGGCGCCGCAGGAATCCGAGTCAGCCGCTCCCGAGAGCCCAGACTCTCAAGCCGAGGTACCTCCGGTCGTAGTGGTTCAAGCAGAACAACCTCGGGCCGAAGGGCCGGAACCTACGTCAGTGAAAACCAACGCTCCCGCCATGGCCATCGCGCTCAAGGAAACCGTCAAGGTGGACGCCACCCGCCTCGATCGCCTGCTGGACGCCATCGGCGAGTTGGTGATCGCCGAGTCGATGGTGCTGGGCTCCCCCGAACTCAAACGCTCCCTCTCCCCCGCCCTGGTCCAGAAGATCGGGCAGCTCGACAAGATCACCCGCGAATTGCAGGAGATGGGGACCTCGCTGCGCATGGTGCCCGTCCGCCCCACCTTCCAGAAGATGCAGCGCCTGGTGCGCGATCTGGCCAAGCAAAGCGGCAAGGCTGTCGAGTTCGTCACCGACGGCGAGGAGACCGAGCTGGACAAGACCGTGGTGGAAAAGATCAGCGATCCGCTGGTCCACATGCTGCGCAACTCCCTCGATCACGGCATCGAATCCGACCCCGAGGCGCGCGTGCGCGCCGGCAAGCCCCGCACGGCCCGGGTGCGCCTTTCCGCCTTCCAGAAGGGCGGCAGCGTCTGCATCGAGATCGCCGACGACGGCCGCGGGCTGAACCGCGACGCCATCCTGGCCAAGGCCCGTGAACGCGGCCTATGGCGCGAGGAAGCGCCCCCTTCCGACAAGGAAATCTTCGGCTTCATCTTCGAGGCCGGCTTCTCCACGGCCAAGCAGGTCACCGAGCTTTCGGGCCGGGGCGTGGGCATGGACGTGGTCAAGCGCAACATCGAATCCCTGCGCGGACGCATCGACATCCAGAGCCGGCCGGGCGAAGGGACCACCTTCAGCATCTGGCTGCCGCTAAGCTTGGCCATCATCGACGGCATGGTGGTGCGCATCGGGGGGGACCGTTTCATATTCCCGACCCTCTCGATCGTCTGCATCGCGACCCCCGCGGCGGACGCCATCCATACCGTGCAGGGCCAGGGCGAGATGCTGCGCCTGCAGGACGAACTCATCCCCATCTATCCTTTGCGCGGTTTCCTCTGCGGCGATCGCTCCGGCGACCGGCGCCTCCTGGTGGTCGCCGAAGGCGAGGGACGCAAGGCGGCCTTTCCCGTGGACGAGCTGCTCGATCAACAGCAGATCGTCATCAAGAAGCTGGAAGAATCGTTCCCGCCCATCCCCGGCATCTCCGGGGGCGCCATCCTCACGGACGGCCGCGTGGGCCTCATCCTCGACGTCGACGCCCTGATGAAATTCGGATTCCAACCTTGAAAGGAGCCAATATGGCCGCCGGTAAATATCTCACCTTCCAATTAGGCAAGGAAGCCTACGGGATCGGGATCATGAAGGTCCAGGAAATCGTAGGCGTCATGCCCGTAACGCGCATGCCCAAACTGCCGCACTTCGTGCGCGGCCTGGTCAACCTCCGCGGCAAGGTCATCCCCGTCTTCGACCTGCGCCTCAAGTTCGGGCTCGAAAGGAAAGAGGATACGGACCGTACCTGTATCATCGTGGTGCGCCTCTCCCTGGACGGCAATGGCGCGGATGCTTCCGAGGTTACTCTCGGCATCATCGTGGACGAAGTGTCCGAGGTGGTCAACGTACCCGCCGATGCCATCGAACCCGCACCCGCCTTCGGATCCTCCGTGGACGTGTCCTTCCTGCTGGGCGTGGGCAAGCTGGGGAACAAGGTCGTCATGTTGTTGGACGCGGACCGCATCCTGCCGCGCGAAGAATTGCAGTCGGTCACCCAAGAAGCCGCGGTAGCGGCGTAAAGAAGGGCAATAACCATGTTCTCCAAATTAGGCCTTCGCGCCAAACTCTACCTGGGCTTCGGTACCGTCCTGGCCATCATCTTGTTCCTGGGCTCGTTCATCTACGCCAAGCTCGGCTCGGTGCGCGAGCTGGAAAAATTGATTACCGGCGATTGCCTGCCGGGCATGGCCGCCATGGCCGACGTGGAGGGCCTGGTTAGGCATCAGCACGACATGCTTCCCGAATACCTGCTCACTAAGGACGCGGAAACGAAGAAACAAATCGAATCCCGCCTGGCCGAAGCCAACATCGAGATGGATAAGTCCCTCGCCAAATACGAAGGCACCATCACGCAGCCCGAGGACCGGGAACAGTATTCCAGGATCGCTCCCGCCCGCCAGGCCTATGAGGAAGTGATCAAGGAAAGGATTTTGCCTTTGGTCAAGGCAGGCAAGATCCCCGAAGCCATCGCCGTCTACCTGAACGAGGCGAGGCCCAAGTTCGCCGCCTACGTCGGAGTCGTCGGGAAGCTCTCGGATTGGAACGCAGAGCACGGCAAGGATGCCGGCGACCGTATCTCGGTCGCCGTCAGCGGCGCCAACCGCGGCTTGGCCATCGGCCTGCTTATCGCCGTGTTCGCGGCCGCGGCCCTCGGTTTCCTCCTCAGCCGGTCCATCACCATCGCCCTCAAGGCCATCATCGAAGGGCTTTCCGCCGGCAGCCGGCAGATCGGCGCGGCCTCGGGCCAGGTGAGCCAATCGAGCCAGAGCCTGGCCGAAGGCGCCAGCGTGCAGGCCTCCTCTCTGGAAGAGACCTCCGCTTCCTTGGAAGAGTTGTCCTCCATGACCAAGCAAAACAGCGACAACGCGCGCCAAGCCAACGCCATGGCGGGCGAAGCCAGCGCCTCGGCGCAGGAAAGCCGCGTCTCCATGGAGCGCATGGGCCGGGCCATCGGCAAGATCAAAGCCTCCGCCGACGAGACCGCCAAGATCATCAAGACCATCGACGAGATCGCTTTCCAGACCAACCTCCTCGCATTGAACGCCGCGGTGGAAGCGGCCCGCGCCGGCGATGCCGGCAAGGGTTTCGCGGTCGTGGCCGAAGAGGTGCGCAATCTGGCGCGCCGCAGCGCCGAGGCCGCCAAATCGACCGCCTCCCTGATCGAGGATTCCCAGAAGAACGCGGACAACGGCGTGGCCGTATCCGGCGAGGTGGGACGCTTCTTGGGTCAGATCGCCGAAAAGGTCCAGAAGTTGTCCGGTTTGGTGGGCGAAGTCTCGACCGCGAGCGAAGAGCAGACCAAGGGCATTACCCAGATCAGCATCGCCGTGACTGAGATGGACAAGGTGACCCAAGGCAATGCCGCCAGCGCCGAAGAATCGGCCTCGGCCAGCGAAGAGTTGTTCGCCCAGGCCAAGGAACTTGGTGACATGGTATCGTCCCTGGTCGGCCTGGTGGACGGCGCTTCATCCGCCGCCGCCCGGTCCGCCGTGGCTTCTCCCGAGACCGCTTCCCCGCGCCGCGCCTCCGCCCCTATGCAAAGGCCGGCCAAGAAAGCCGACTGGTCCCCGATGCCTGCCGTCATCGGCAGCCGCAAACCCGTATCCGTACCGCGCGCCCTTTCCCTTACCGCCGAGGAGTTCTAACCATGGCCCTTCCTTCGATTTTCCGCGCGGCGCGTTTCGCCGCTGGCATCCTGGCCCTGGCCGGGCTCGTCTCCGCCCAGGAACCTTCCGTGATCCTGAAAAGCCTGGATCAGCTCGAGAAGCGCGTTTCCCGCGTCGAAGCCGAGCTGGGGCATCTCCGCAAGAGCGGTCCCGCGGCGACCGCATCGGTCCGCCCCGATACCGCCGTCGCCGCCTTGGCCGCGCGCCTGGATTCCTTAGGCGTCCGCCTCGGGCGTCTGGAAACGGCGCCGGTCGCGAAGACGGCGACTCCCGTTAAGCCTCCGGATTCCGCTGCCAAGGCCGTCGCCTCTTCCTTCGCGGCAGCCGCGCCGGAAAAGGACAGCATTGCCGTGCTTATCCGCGAAGTCAGGGCCCTCACCGCGGCCTTGAAAGCTGGTTCTATGGCTGCGGCCCCCGCCACGGCCGCCATCGCTCAGGCGCCGGCTAAATCCTCCGCTCCCTCATCCCTTTCCCCGGCCGCCGGCAGCGCCGTCCCCGCTCCGGCGCCGGCCGCAGCCCTTGCGCTCAAGGGCGATATCCAGATCCAGGGTGAACGCAAATTCACCGCCCAAAGCGGGCGCAACAACCTGGACGATTTCTGGGGCCGCTTGAACTTCGGCGCCGAATACAACGGCGACGATTTCCAATCCAAGGTCAATATCCGCATCTTCCCCGAGGGATTCGGCTTCGAGCCCCTGACGGGAGCGAGCTTTGACACCACCGGCCAGGGAAGCCTCAAGGTCCAATCGCAACCCAGCCCCCGCATGGTCATCAACCATGCCTGGGTCCGGTACACCACGGGGCCCGCCAAGGTGCGCCTGGGCCGCTTCGAGACCGTGGAAACCAAGAGCGACAATTACGGCAACTACGTGGACCTAGGGCCTTCGGGCGGATTCATGAGCCGCCCGGCGGTCCATAACGCCGTGGAAGCCACCGCCGCCGCGGGCCCCGGGAACGTTTCCGCCTTGCTGGGCGCGTCGGATACGAAACTCAACCACGGATTCCTCCGCATGTACGGGCGCTATCCGGTGGCGGCGGGCGTGGAGGCCACCTTGGGCTATCGCGCCAACCTTTTCGATCGCTACCACTATCCCGACGCGGAAATCCTGCAACGCTTCGATGCGGGCCTCTCGGCCGCTTTGCCCTCGGCCTGGAAGGCCTTCATGGAAGCGGCCGTCCTGCAAGCCGCCGGCCGCGCCGACGACACGCCCGTGTTACTGGGCATCCAGCACCCCGCCGGCAAGGTCTTCGACGTGGTTTCCCTGGAAGGGGAATGGCTCAACGACCGCAAGGCGGCGGGCAAGGATCGCCCCTGGCTATTGAACCTGCACGTCCGCAAATCCGCGGGCCGCCTGAAAGTGGACGCCGGAGCCTACTCCGACCCCGCCGATCCGGATTGGAACGCATTCAAGCTCGGGCTCCGCCTCACCTCCACCCTCCGCTGACGGGAATCCGTCGAAAGGAACATTATGGCAACGCATTCCATGAGCATCAAAAGCAAACTCCTGATCGGTTTCGCCACCCTTTCCGCCCTCATCGCCGTGATGGGATGGGGCGGCATCGCCGCGGCGCGGAACCTGAACGGGCGCATCGATACGCTCGGCTCCCGCAATCTCGTCGATCTCCGCGCGGTGATGGAAATCAAGGAATTCGAAGACGGCTGGCATCGCGCCTTGCTGAACAACGTGCTTTTCCAGGATCCCAAGCAGATGCAAGAGCAGGCCGACAAGATGAAGATCCGGGACGACTCCCTGAAGATCGTCCTGGGAATCATCCGGCAGCGATCAACGGGGGCGCAAGCCGAAGCGTTGGACGTGGCCGCCGCCACCTGGAAGTCCATCGAATCCGAGAAGGATGCCACTTTGTTCCTGTCCACGAGCGGAAAGAAAGCGGAGGCACGCGACTATTGGATCGAGAAAGGCCGGCCGCTGATCAAGAAGTTCGACAAGGCCCTCGCCGACGTTAAGACCGGCCAAGAGGCGGAAATCGCGGACTCGATGCTGAACTCGGCGTTGTTATATGCCCGCACCCGCTGGATGCTGATCGCGGCCGCCCTCGGTTCCGCCCTGGCCGGAATGGGATTCGGCCTTTGGTTGGCCTCTTCCATCAGCCGCGCCTTGAGCGCCGTCATCGCCACCTTGTCCGCCGGCAGCGAGCAGATTTCCTCGGCCTCGGGCCAAGTGAGCGATTCCAGCCAGAGCCTGGCCGAAGGCGCCAGCGTGCAGGCCTCTTCCCTGGAAGAGACCTCGGCCTCGTTGGAAGAACTGTCCTCCATGACCAAGCAAAATAGCGACAACGCTCGCCAGGCCAACGCCATGGCCGGCGAAGCCAGCGCCTCGGCGCAGGAAAGCCGCGCCGCCATGGAACGCATGGGACAAGCCATCGGCAAGATCAAGGCCTCCGCCGACGAGACCGCCAAGATCATCAAGACCATCGACGAGATCGCTTTCCAGACCAACCTCCTCGCATTGAACGCCGCGGTGGAAGCGGCCCGCGCCGGCGACGCCGGCAAGGGTTTCGCGGTCGTGGCCGAAGAGGTGCGCAACTTGGCCCAACGTAGCGCCGAGGCCGCCAAATCGACCGCCGCTTTGATCGAGGGCGCCCAGAAGAACGCCGACAATGGCGTGGCCGTATCCGGCGAGGTGGGACGCTTCTTGGGTCAGATCGCCGAAAAGGTCCAGAAGCTGTCCGGGCTGGTGGGCGAAGTCTCGGCGGCGAGCGAAGAGCAGACCAAGGGCATTACCCAGATCAGCACCGCCGTGACGGAGATGGACAAGGTGACCCAAGGCAATGCCGCCAGCGCCGAAGAATCGGCCTCGGCCAGCGAAGAGATGTTCGCCCAGGCCAAGGAGCTGGGGGACATGGTCTCCACCTTGGTCGGCATCGTCCACGGCTCCGGCGCCCAGCAGTCGGCCGAATGGCGCCGGCCCGACTCCCGTTCGCTACCGAGCGCCGGATCGAAGCCCCGCTCCGCATCCCCGCGTCCCACCGCCGTTAAAGCTCCTTTCTCAGGGAAGGCCGCTTCCGCCGGGAACGCGGTACGCTCCCAGGTCCCGCGCACCGCGGGACCCGCGGTAGCCAATGCAACGGGCCGCGATTGGGAACCCGCGAATGGCAACGAAAAAGGCACGGGGAAAAGCAATGGGAAAGGCCGCCGTCCCGAATCCGTACTGCCTTTGACCGATGAGGAATTGCGGGATTTCTGACCTAGTCGGCCATCAGCCAAGCGAGGAGGGCGTCCGGTTGATCACCGACCCGCACCTGGGCGGAACGATTGACCGCGACGTTTTCGAACAGCTTGTTTATCCGCTGCCGCGCCGTGTCCACCTGGATCGCGGCGCGTCGTTTCGCCCCCCAGTGCCGGGCGAACGATTCCGCCAAGGTGAATCGATCGAAATCCGGTAATTCGCCCGTTACCTGAGTGATGTCGATATAAGCCCGCATGAATCCCTGCCGCACCACTTCTTCGAGCATGGGAAGGATCATTCCCTCCAGGTCTTTGGCATCGTATTCGCCTTGGATACGGAAACGCACGTAGCCTTCCGCGGTTTCCGCGTCCAGAATCAGCGACCGGGTATGCAAAGGCACGCGCATGAAGGCTCCTTGGATTGGCCCGCCCCAAGTTCCTTGGTCGGGCCGGGAACCTTGGGCAAAACGCAAATATAGTTCCCGGGAATTCCATCTTGTTCCAACCGTCGCGATTGCCGGGATATGCTTTATTTCCGCCCTAAATCATCCTTAATTCCGCCGGAACCCCGTGGCGGAAACCCCCGGCCAATTTCGGACCGGAACCAATCCGGTCATCTTCCGCAAACGCTTTTCCGCCAAGAGGTTATGCGAAAACCGCATCCCCGCCGCCCGGAATCGACCGCCTTTTCCGTCGGGAGAAAACCCCACGCCCGGCCCTGGATCGGCCCATCCGGAGCGGAAGCGGCATCGCAACGGGCCTGGCACGTCCCTTGCCATATACAGGGTCATGCTCACGACCTTGGCCGCCATCATTCTCTTCCGTCTCGGGCGCCGGTTCTTCTCCCGCCGGGATCCGAAATCCGCTAACCGGACGTCGCCATGAGCGGCCTGCATGCCCTGGTCGTCGATGACGATACCCAGGCCCTGGAGACCATGGGCCTTATCCTGGAGATGGATAATTACCGAGTTTCCACCGCCGCGGACGGGCTGCAAGCCCTACGGTGCATGGAGAAGGGCGAAGAGAGCCTGGCGGACGTGGACTTCGCCGTCATCGACCTCGATATGCGCAACCTTTCCGGCATCGAGCTCTTGGCAGAGCTTCGCAAGCGGGGGTACGAATTGCCGGTGATGGTGGTAACGGGTTACGCCTCGAAGGGCACGGTGGTGGAATTGCTCCGCAAGGGAGTCATCGATTTCCTGGACAAACCCATCCACGTCGACGAGTTCCGCATGCGCGTGAATCGTCTGGCCGACGAGGCCTTGCGGCGCCGCACTTCGCGCGCGGGAACCCGCGAACACGTCCGCTCGGCCCCGTCTTTCCGGGCCTCGGCGGTCGTGGACCTGGCCCGCATCGGCCTTCCGTACACCGTGCGCCGGCGCATCGGGTCCGCGGGGGAAAGCAGCCTCATACTCGCCGCGCGCAAGCCGCATGGCCTGGATATCCTCATCGCGGACGTGGAAGGCAACGACTCGGAAAGCTTCTACGTCAGCGTGCTCGTGAAATCGTTCTTCGATCGCTGGCGCAAGGACGACATCGACGGACGCGAATTCATGGCCTCCCTCAACGGCGTGGTGCTGGGGGGAAGCCTGGAACGCAAAGAAGTCCGCGCCCTATTCCTGCGGATCCATACTTCCGAAAGGCGCGCGGAGGCGTACCTCGCAGGTTACCCCTGCTGGGCCTTCGCCGGCCTCGGCGGAAGTTCCCCGAAATCCGCCTGCCTGCGCGGGGAACCGCTCGGGATCGGGGATAAGCCCGGGCAATCCCTGGTGGAGATCCCGTACGCTGCCGGGGATCGCCTGTTCATCGTACCGGGACGGGGATGCGATGATTCGCCCGAAACCGGCTGGGTATGGTCGCGGACCCGGGAAAACATCCTGTGCCTGCGGGGCGGGGACTTGGGCGGCCTCGCGGATGACGTCTGGACGGAACTGGGCGAGCCCGATCATGATGGCTTGCCCGTCGCGCCCCCGGGAGGGGATTTCCTGCTCGGATTGGAGTTGCCATGAATAACCGATCCTTCACGGCCGATTGCCGCGCCCCCGGACGCGATCCGGATTGCGAGTGGCGCCTGGAAACCCTCGGCATGGTGGCCGAGGGAGTGGCCCATGATTTCAACAACATCCTGGCCGCCATCTCCGGTTTCGCCGAGTTGATCCTGGCGGGAGAGACCGATAAGCGCCCGGAAAGCCCGGATAGGCCGGCCTTGGACGCGATCGAGTTCGCCCGCCATATCCTGGATGCCGCCATGGCGGGAAAGACCAGCGTGCAGGAATTGCGCGCTTTCTCCCGTCCCGATAGGAACGCGACGGAATCGCTGGACCTGAACGAAGTATTGAAGCAGTCCATCGCCTTGTGCCGGGGCGCCTTGGGCGGGATCGTACGCGTCCGGACCGATCTCGCTTCCGTTCCGGCGCGCCTGCAAGGCTGCCGGGGCCTGCTCCAGAACGCCTTCTTGAACCTCTTCATCAATGCGCGGGACGCCATGCCCCAGGGGGGCACGCTTACCGTGCGCAGTCGGCTCCGCGAACCCTCCGATGCCTACGGGCATCCCGAATGGGTGGTCTCCATCCGGGACACGGGAATCGGCATGGAACCCGAAGCGCGGTCCCGCCTCTTCGAACGGTATTTCACGACCAAGGGCGAAAAGGGCTCCGGACTGGGCTTGGCCCAGGTGCGGGACACCGTGGCCAGGTATAGCGGAAGGATCACGGTGGAGTCGGAGCCGGGGGCCGGCAGCGAATTCCATCTTTACTTCCCGGTCGATCGCGAGGATTAGGGCGGGCTCAGGGGGGCCCCTAATCCATCGCGTTCATTCGGTCTTCGCGTTCACTCGGCCGGGCCGGCCAATTCCCGCGCCCGATCCAGCAAGGCCGCCGCCGCCTTCGCATACGCCTCCGACAGGGCTTGGGCATCGGCGAGTTCGCCTTCCCCCACCGCTTCGAAGTAATAACGGAATTTGGGCTCGGTGCCCGAGGGGCGCAATAGCATCCAACTGCGATCGGTGAAGACGATCTTGAGGCCGTCGGCGGTATTCAAGCGCGCCACTTCCTTGCGGGCCGCGCCCACTTCCATCTTGTCGCCGATCTTCACCATCCCGCCCTCCAAGGCGCGCATCACCGCATCCTTATAGCGCTGCCAGGCCTCGACGGAAACGCCTTTGACGTCGGCGCCGCCTTTGCCGGGATAGAACCATCCGTACTCGCGGCGCAATTCCCGATACTGCTCCGAGAGGCTTCCGCCGGCGGCCAGGCAGGAAAGGGCCGAGAGGAAACCCGCCAAGGCGCATTTCTCCAGGGTATGGCCCGTGAAGGAAATGCCGTCGCTTTCTTCGAAGGCCATTACGGCTTCGCCCGAAGAGAGCGGTCCGCGGAAATTCTTGAAGCCGACCTCGGTCTCGAACACCTTCATGCCCTGCTTCTTGGCGATCTCGGAAGCGAACCCCGACGAGGGAACGGTGGTCGCGAGGCCGCCCTTGATGCCGCGCTTCAGCAGGTTGGCGTAGCCGATGGCGCCGAAGCGATTCATGTCGATGTCCAGATCCTTGTCCGCGAAGCGGATGCGATCGGCGTCCGGATCCAGGGCCACCGCCAGGGTGCGCGGCCGACCTGACTTGGCCAGTTCGATGATGAGGATGGCCTGGTTCTTGGCGTTCGGTTCGGGTTTCACCCCGTGGAAGGAGTAATCATCCTCGGTGTTGTAAAAGCGGATGGCTTGGGCGGCTTCCAAGGCCCCCAGGGTATCGGGACCGAGCAGATGCTGGATGTATCCGCGCGACGACCCGTGCATATTGTCTATGGCGATGAAGAGTTCGGGGGCATGCCCGCGCAGCCAGGCGCGCAGGGCCTTGAGATCGAAGACCTTGCTCTTGTTCTCGACGAAAGCGGTGAAGATGGCGGCGGCGTCCACGCGCGTGCGCAGGGATCGGAAATCGGCATCGGCGCGGCGGAATTGGACGCCGGGGCGCATCAGGGCGTTGGCATGTTTCTCGATCAGGGAGGTCAGGTTCACGTCCGCGGGGCCGCCATCGGCGGGATTGAACTTGATGCCCGCGTATTCCATGGGATTGTGGGAAGGGGTGAAGTTGATCGACCCCGCCGCCTTGAGTTCGGTCAGGACCGCCGAGCCCACGCCCGTGGGGCATTCGCCCGCGTCGTGGATGCGGATGCCTTCCGCCGCCAGCTCGCGCATGGCGCAGGCCATGAACTCGTCGCCCATGAAGCGATTGTCCCGCAGCACCAGGATGCCCGCGCCCTTGACCTTTTCGAAGGAATCGTAACCGTTCGCGTTCAAGAAGGCGGGATCCTTCATCATGGCGATGATGCCGCGCACGACCTTATGGACGTTCTCGACGGTGAAGCCCTCGCCGATGGCTTCGCGCCAACCGGACGTGCCGAAGACGACGGTCGTGGCCGCGCCCGACTCGCGCGCCAGGCGGCCCATGAAATCGCGGATGCGGGCGATGAAGCCGAAGCAGGCCTCGCGCAAGGCAGCGGGCAGGGGCTTGTCATTGCAGGCCGCGCCCAAGGTGTTGGCGGCATCCCATAGGGCCGGGCCGCGCTCCCCGCGGGGCTCGAGGCAGGCCTTGACCTTGGCGCCCCATTCGCCCGGCAGCGCCGCCAGCGTGCTGACGGCGTCCTCGGACCAGGCGCGCGCGAAATCCCGCCTCGCCTTCACGATGGCCTCCCGGGCCTTGTTTGCGGTTCCCGCGCCGTCCGTAGCCATAGCGAATCCTTTCCCCGAGTGCGGATCAAAAATTAACTTATCGGCCATGGAACCGCGCGTAATCATAGTCGGGGGCGGATTCGGCGGGCTCAAGGCCGCGTTGGCCCTCGGCCACCCGGGAAACGCGCAGTCCCTCATCCCGCAAGTACTCCTCCTCGACAAGCGGAACTACCATCTCTTCCAGCCCTTGCTCTACCAGGTCGCGACGGCGACGCTGAACCCTTCCGACATCGCCGTGCCCATCCGGCAGGTGCTGGCCCGGCATCGCAACGTGTCCGTGCTGATGGAGAACGTTCTCTCGATCGATCTCGCGGGCAAGGCCGTCCTCACGGATACGGGAAGCCACCCGTACGATTACCTCATCCTGGCCGCCGGCGCTTCGCACAGTTATTTCGGGCATCCGGAATGGGAAGAGCTGGCCCCGGGCCTCAAGACCATCGAGCAGGCCCTGGAGATCCGCCGGCGCGTGCTGACCGCGTTCGAGCAGGCCGAGAAGGAAACCGATCCGGCCGCGCAAGCGCGCCTGTTGACCTTCGTGGTGATCGGCGGCGGGCCGACCGGGGTGGAGATGGCCGGGGCCTTGGCGGAGTTGGCCCATGCCATCGTGGCCAGCGACTTCCGCCATCTCAAGTCGGAACTGCTGAAGGTGATCCTGCTGCAAGGCGGCAATCGCGTGCTTCCGCAATTCGCGCCCGTGCTTTCCGTCAAGGCCAAGGCCGCCCTGGAAAAGAAGGGCGTCGAGGTCCGCCTGGACAAGCTGGCCAAGGAGATTACGCCCATCGGAGTGAGGCTGGACGAGGGCATGATCCCCTCGGCGAACGTCATCTGGGCCGCGGGCGTGAAGCCCGCCCCGATCAACAAGACCTTAGGGCTGCCCCTGGATCACGAAGGCCGGGTCATCGTCGGCCCCGACCTGTCCCTGCCCGGCCATCCCGAAGTCTTCGCCATCGGCGATCAGGCCCGCTTCGATACGCCCCATGGGCCGCTGCCCGGACTCGCGCCGGTGGCGATGCAGCAAGGCGTGCACGCGGCCCGCAACATCCTCGCGGAGATCGCCGGCCGTCCGCGGCGGCCCTTCAAGTATCTCGACAAAGGGACCATGGCCGTGATCGGACGTAACTACGGAGTTACCGACTTCCACGGCTTGCGCATCGGCGGCTATCTCGCCTGGCTGATGTGGCTCTTCGTCCACATCCTCTACCTGATCGGTTTCCGCAACCGCATCGCGGTGATGTTCAATTGGGCCTGGTCTTACCTGACCTTCAAGCGCGGGGCGCGATTGATCACGGGGCGGGGCTGGCGGGAGAACGAAGGCGCTCCGCCGCCAGCGCCCAAGCCTGTCGAAGTCGCAGCGGGAGCGCGCTGAATCCGAAGCCCCCAGAGAGAGGGTACAGGGTTTAGGGTACAGGGTTCAGGGTTAAGATCGCTTTCGATTCTTCCTCACCATATACCCTAAACCCTGTACCCTTTACCCCTTTCTTCCCGTCCAGCCTTCAGATATCCTTGACGAGGATGGCGAGATCCTTCCCGCCGTATTGCACCGTCTGATTCACTTTCCAACCGAGCTTCTCGAATACGCCCTGGCTGATGGGATTAAACACGTACAGCTTGGCAAAACCCAACTGCCGGGCCAGCTTTTCGATTTCGGCCGCCAAAGCCGAGGCCACGCCCTGGCCGCGGTAATCGGGATGCACGTACACCGAGGATAGCCAAGGAGTCAGATCCGGGAGGATCTCCATATCCGAAGCCTTGAGGGAAGCCGTTCCCAGGACTCCGCGCTCATCGTGGGCGATGAGGGTGATGGGCATTTCGTTCTCGTTCACCCGCCCGAACAGGCCCTTCTGGATGTCTTGCAGGCTGCGCATGGGAAAGGCGTACGCCCATTCCTCATAGATCCATTTCGCGATGATGGGGATCCAGTTCTGGAAATACTTGATATGGCTGATCTGCATCCAGCACGCTCCCGGCCGCCGGCCGACTTCCACCGCTTAGAAGATAACTATCGGTTCCGGGAAGCCAGGCGAACCGTCGGTCCGGAGGCCGGGGCTTATCCGGCCCGTTATTTACGCCCGTTATTCCCGCCCGAACAGGGCCCGCAACTCGCCCTTGGCTTTTTCGAGGCGGGCCTTCTGCGCCTCCGTCAGATTCTTCCCGCCCCGGTTGATGTAGAAGTTCAGCATGGACATGGCCGATTGGTAAGGCCCGGCCTTCCGCCGGCGGCTATGTTCCGCGGAACGCTTCAAGGAAGCGGCGATGGCGGCCGGGCTCCGCATCTTGAAGACGCCCGCATCCAGGTCCATGGCATCGCTGGTTTGCATGACGTGCTTGGACCAACGCTTTCCGGAAGATCGCGTAGTGGTCATGGCATGACCTCCTACCTCGAAAATACCTTCCCATCGCATGGGACGCGACGGACCGCGCAGCCCGCTAGAGGGCCTTAAGGCAGGCCTGCACGAAGATGCGATAATGGCACTCGACCATGGTTTCGCCATCGGTCTGTTCCGGCGCCCTTCCCCCTTGGGTGACGAGGGTGCTTACGGTATCCAACAGAATGCGATCCTGGCGCTTGTCGTAAAGGATGGCCCGGAAGGAACGCCCCACTTCCACGGTGTGGCGGAAATCCATGCCGTGCAATATTCCCCCGCCAACGCTGCCGATCACCTCGCCGGCATTATGGGCGAAGTCGGCGGCCAGGGTCGAGGCGGATGCCTGTCCGCCTTCCCTCGGAGGTACGTATACGACGAGCAATAACCGGGAGGGACCATACCGCAATGCGCGCAGGGAACGGAGACGCGAGGATGGCTTGCCCAGGACGGAATCGGCGCCCAGGCCCAGCAAGGCGGGGAAACTCTCCGCGCCGATTTCCTCCGTGGCGAAATCGTTTTGCCGGAGGACGAAATCCAGGCTCTGGATTTCGGAAACCACATCCTCGCTTTCCCGGTAGGTCCGGTAATCCGGATTGCGCGACTCCTTGCGCGGGAGATAAGCGATGGCGATGGAATCGGCCGGCGCGGCCCGGGAGCCGGCCTTTCCGGATCCGGTGGCCGCGCAATCCAAAAGGGCGGCCAAGCAGGCCGCGCACGACGCGAATCTCATCAAGGGAGCCATCGGAATACCTTTCCTTTGGATGACGCCGGCGGAGGCCGGAAATAAAATGCCAGGAAAAGTAGTCTTTTGGGCCGCTTTTAGTCCGGTTGCACCAGATTGATGAGGTTACCGCAGGTATCGTCGAACAAAACCGATTGGATGGGCCCGGTCCGTTTGGGCTCGCCCCGGAAAGCCACCCCGTTCTCCCGCAAGCGGCGCACCTCGGCGGAGATATCCCTGGTCACGAAGGCGGTGGAGGGAATGCCTGCCTTGTACATGGCCTTCTGGAAATCCTTGGCGGCGGCGAAACTCATGGGCTCTAGCACCAATTCCATGCCCGCGACGCCATCGGGGGAAGCCACGGTAAGCCACCGGTATTGGCCCATGGGGATGTCGGCCATCTTCCGGAAGCCGGCCTTCTCGACGTAGAACTTCAGGGCGGATTCCTGATCTTCGACCATGAGGCTGGCGAACTTGAGTTGCATCGGGGCTCCTGGGTGGGGTGAAATCGTCAGGCGCGCTTCGGCCCGTTCAGCAGCATCGCGCCTGGGTGAATCGATGTTCCTCTTTCGCGGCCCAGGCCGCGCCGGCGGACGAGGGCGGACCGGCGGCGACGGCTTCGATGGCGCAATCGCCATGGACCGGATGCGCAGCCGATTGCAAACCCGAATGCGAGGCCACGAGCGGGGACAGAGGCGAAGCCAAATGGGCGGGGCCTTCCCCCGCCAGATGGCGCAACACCGTCACCATCAAAAGCAAGGCGGCCCACATCCATCCGAAGAAGCCGGAGGCCCGTTCCACAGCGAGGATCTCCGCCTCCAGCCATACCGGCGCCGTCTCCCGCAAATCCTTTTCCGACCCGCCGAAGGCGAGGCCGATCCAACGTAACACCGAGGTTACTAGGATGCCGCCCACCAGCAGCAGGAAGGCCGCCGCCACGGCCGCGTCCAGCCTTTGGTTGAAAATCAGGCGATGGGTCAGGGCCAATTTTTCCGCGGGAACCGTTCCCGCGGCGATGTCGCCGGCCAATTTTCGCGCCGCCGCCAGGAAGCCGATCTTCGGGCTGGCGGAGAAGATTTTCTGGAATCCCGCGGTGAAGGTGACCACGGACAGCCACGCCAACGGCAGAACCGTGGCCAGGGCGTGGCGCGGGCGCGCCATCTTGAGGATGACCGTGGTGGCCAGGCACAGCGCGACCACCGCCAGCAATTGGTTGGCGATCCCGAACAAGGGCCACAGGCTATTGATGCCGCCCTGGGGATCGATCACGCCTTGGTACAGGAAATATCCCCAGGCCGCCACCAGCAGGCCGCTGGCCAGCAAGTTGGCCGCATAGGAACGCGTATCCGCCAGGGGCTTCCAGAATTGCCCCAGGAAGGCTTGCAGCAGGAAGCGGCCCACGCGCGTTCCCGCGTCCACCGTGGTCAGGATGAAGAGGGCCTCGAACATGATGGCGAAGTGGTACCAAAGGCCCATCAAGGCATCCCCGCCCAAGGCGGAGGAAAAGATCTTGGCCATGCCCAAGGCCAAGGTGGGCGCGCCGCCGGCGCGTCCGAACAAGGTCGGTTCCCCCACCGCATGCGCGAGGGCGGCCATGCTTTCCGTGGTCACCGGGAAGCCCCAATCGGTAATGGTCTTCACCGCGGCTTCCGCGGTGGCGCCCACCGCTGCGGCCGGGGCATTGATGGCGAAATAGGCTCCCGGCTCCAAGGTGGCGGCGGCGATCAAGGCCATCACCGCCACCGACGATTCCAGCAGCATGCACCCGTAACCGACCGGACGCGCATAGGTCTCGCGCGTAATCAGCTTGGGGGTGGTCCCGCTCGCGATCAGGGCGTGGAATCCGCTGATGGCGCCGCAGGCGATGGTGATGAAACAGAAGGGGAAGATTTTCCCTGCGAAGACCGGGCCGGTGCCGTCGATGAAGCGGGTGAGGGGCGGGAGCTGCAGTACGGGAAGCACCACCAGGATGCCCAGGGCCAAAGCGGCGATGGTGCCCAGCTTCATGAAGGTACTCAGGTAATCGCGTGGCGCGAGCAGAAGCCATACGGGCAAGATGGAGGCCGCCAGCCCGTACCCGATGATGATCCAAGCCAGGGCCGGACCGGTGAAGTTAAAGGCGGCGGAGAGCGAAGGGGAAGCGTAAACGAATTTGCCGCCCCACACCGAAAGCAGAAGCAGGAATACGCCGATGACGGAAACTTCCAGCACCTTGCCCGGGCGCAGAAAGCGGAGGTACACGCCCATCAAAAGGGCGATGGGGATGGTGGCCGCGATGGTGAAGGTTCCCCAAGGGCTGCCGGCCAGGGCCTTGACCACCACCAGGCCGAGCACGGCGATGAGGATGATCATGATGGACAGGATGGCGAGCATGGCGATGGCGCCCGCGGGCTTGCCGATTTCCTCCTGCACCATTTCGCCCAGCGACTTGCCGCCGCGGCGGATGGAGCAGAACAGGATCAGGAAATCCTGGACCGCGCCGCCTAATACGACGCCGATCATGAGCCATAAGGCCCCGGGCAGATACCCGAATTGGGCCGCCAGCACGGGGCCCACCAGGGGCCCGGGCCCGCTGATGGCGGCGAAGTGGTGCCCGAAGACGATCCATTTGTTGGTGCGGACGAAATCCTTGCCGTCCTCGTGGACCATGGCCGGAGTGGCCCTGCGTTCGTCCAGGAGCAGCACTTTGGCGGACAGCCATTTGGAATAGAAGCGGTAGCCGATGGCGTAGCTGCACGCGGCGGCGGCCAAGAGCCAGATGGCATTGAGGGGTTCGCCGCGATGGAGGGCCAGGATGGCATAGGCGGATGCGCCCAAGAGGGCGACGCCGATCCAGACCGCGGCCGAGAAGAAGCGTTTCGGACCGGACATGGGCAACAAGGTAATTATTGAAGCGTGAGCGCGGCCACAGGGATGCTTGCTCGGAAACGGCTCGGGATACACCTTTGCGATCGGTTCCATTTTTCCGCATAGGAGCAATCGATCATGAACCGACCCGCCATCATACTCGCTTGGGTTTTCGCAACCGTCGGCACGCTCTCCCTGATCGGCTTCGCCTATGCGATGACATCCGAAGTCCGATTCCTGCGCCACGCCGTGGCGATGGAAGGTCGCGTCGTCGGCCTTCCCGACCGTGCCACCGATCAGCCCATCTATCTTTACGAATTCCCCGCGGGAACGGTCCGGCGCGGACGCAGCCTCGGCGGTTCGAGTTCGGATCAGTACCTGAGCGGCGATCGCCTGCCGCTCTACGTGGACGCCCGCGATCCGGACTCGGCCCAGATCCGCAGGTTCGATCACCAATGGCTGCTTCCCATCACGCTGGGGACTTTCGCGGCCCTCTTCGGGGGCATCGGGTACGGCATCCTCGGGTATGGCCGGCGCCGCCGGGATCTGGAACGGAAGATTCGGGACCGGGGCGTGCGCATCCGGGCCGATATCGTCGGCATCGACTCCGTATCCAACTTCATGGTCAACGGCATCAACCCTTGGCGCATCCAGGCCCAAGCCCTGATCGACAGGAAGGTCCACCGCTTCGCCAGCGGAAACCTTTGGTTCGATCCCTCGCCTTATCTCGATCGCAACCAAGTGGAAGTGATGTACCTGGCGGAGAATCCGAAAAAGCATTGGATGGACCTGACCTTCCTTCCCGAATACGCGGGATAACCGGCCCGGCTAAGCCTGAATGCCGTTGGCTGCGAGAAAACCCTCCAGCCAAGCGATGAACACCCCGTCCGGTCCTGGCCCGGGCATTCCCCGCCACTTCCCATCCGCCCCGCCGAAGTCCTTGAGGATACGAATCCCGTCCCGCAAGGCTTCCCCTTTCTTCGCGTCCCGTTCCGGCCCGGCCATCTCCGGAATCGGGATGGCGGAAACGTATCGCAGCACCCATTTCAATTTATGGTCCGGAGAAATGCGCGCCGGGCCTCCCTCCGAAGGCGCGCAGGAGCCCAGGATGTAGCGGATGCCTTGGAAATCCTCCGCTTCCCGGGTCTCCATCAAGGTCGCCAGCAGTTGGCCCAAGGCCTCCGGCGGGCTCCGTCGCAATCGGGAACGCTCGCCGATGCGGGAAAGGATCTTCCCTTTGACCCGCCCCAAGTCCTCCGCCCGGGAGCCCAGCCAGCGCCGGAAATCGCCCGCTTCATGCCTGGCCCAATCCACCCGCGCCGCCGCCTCCGACAGCAACCCCTCTTCCATATGGCGTTCGGCGGTGAAGCAGGCGAAGGCATAATTCCGGTAGGCCGCGAAAGCTTCCTTCGCGATGACCGCGACGAAATGGAAATCCACGCAATCGCAAAGGTGCCCCAACATCGCCCAGCCCTCCCGGACGTCCGCTTCGATGAGGGAACTGCCTTTCAATCCCAGGCCCAAGCAAAGCGCCGCCCCCATCTTGAAACGGAAGACACCGTCCTGGTATTCGACCCGGAAAGCGGCTTCGCCGCCGATCCCGGCCGATGCGCCGACGCCGCCCGTTAAGGTCGCCAGGGCCGCGAAGGGCCCGGTCCGCGCGGCGGCCCATTGGAGCGAGCCTTCGCATTCAAAGCGCGCTTGCGCGCCCGCGAAGGCATAGGCTTCGCCTCCCGCCCGGGCTTCCGGGATTTTCGCGAAGTCGCCCGTCAGGGTCAACGCCCCCTGCGCCGTTCCGCCCACGAAGGCGGACAAGGATCCCGCCACCCGCAACTTCAGTTGGCAAGCGCGCCGGGCATCCGCCAGGTACGCGTCCCGGAATTTCACCGCGCCCAACCAGGAGAGGAGATTCAAGCCGCCGGGATCGGGCAATTCCACCGCCAGGGTGACCTTGCCTTCGAACACGGCGAAGGCGGCGGACCCGGCGACGCCGATGCGAAGCTGTTTCTTTCCCGGTTCGAAGGACGCTTCGCCCCCGTTCCAGCCGGCGAAGTAGCGGCCCAAGGCGGCTTCGGGCGTGAAGGTGAAACGCGAAGCTTCGCCCGGGGACACGGTTCCGGCCTTGGACGCGCCGTCTTTCCGCGGGGACCAACGCCACATCTCGCCCGCTTTCGGTTCGGCGGCGAACAGATGGGCCTTGAACCTGGATTTCAGGAACGGGGAGATGCCCTTTCCGCCCGCGGGCGAAAGCAGCCGATCCAATTCCTTGCGCACCTGCTTATCGGACGCCTTGCGCCAATAAGCGTCGACGCAGGTAGCGCCGCCGTTACGGTCATGGGCCCGCACCCGCGTCCAGGCCGCCGCCTCGCCCCATCTGCGGTTCCCGCCCACCTTTATCAATTCGAGGAGGGCGGACTTGGCGCGGCCGTTACCCGTCCCTCCGAAGAGGACTTGCGATTCCTTATCCAAAGCTCGTAGGTCCTCGCTGCGCCTGCCGGGATCGGGATTCTCCCAAGCCTGCATGGCCCGATCGCGCAGGCCCTCGATGCGCTGCGATTCCGCGAGCAGCTTCCGAACATCCTCTTCCGCGGGGAGCAGCAGATACTCCTCCCGAGCCGGGCAGTAATAGATCAGGCCGTCGAAAGCCGGTTGCGTTCCGGGCCCGGCGGGCAAAGGCCCGCTCGTCACCGGATCGGAAAGGGAATGCTTGGCCCTGAAGCGATAGCGGCAAGCCGCCACCGGTGCCCCATTCTCGTAGGGAAGTTCCAGAACGAATCCGACCTGCACCGCGCCGCCCTCTTGACCGATATGCCCTTCGGCATCGGGCAGTTCCATACGCTGCCCGCGCCCCCATTCCGCCCAGACCTTGAAGATCACCCGGGTTGCCGCCGATGGCGGGGCTTCCGCGTCGACACTGGCGAAAGCATTTTCGCCATACTCCCCGCGGGCCTCCATCCAACGCGGGTTCGACAAGCGCAATCCCGGCCCGGCGTCGAGCGGATGCGGCCGCGGCGGTTCGGTCTCGGGAAGGTACGGTTCCGGATTCTCCCAGTGAGGTCCGGAATGCGATCGGCCGCGCCCGCCGGCGGAAACCGGTTTGGGCCACTTCCGGGAACGGGATGAGGTGGGATGGATCTGCCCATCGGGGTGGATCATAAATCTCCTTTTCGGGTAGGAGCGAAAAGGAACCCAAAGGAACGGACCGGGAAGTGCGGGGAGGCACGCGTCCGGAGCGGAAGTGATCGACATCGCCGGCGGACGCCGACCCCGGTGACGCTCACGAGCCCTGGCTACGCCCATCGCTGGGCCTGGCCACGCTCCGTTGCCGCGCCCTGCCGCGATAGCTACTCTAAGGCCGATGCCCGACGCAGTGCCCTTGTCCCGCGTTCCACTAGTGGGAATCAGCGCCGCGTTGGCCGCGTTTTTGGCGCTCGCTCCGGCCGCCCGCGCCTCCGATGAGAACGGCCCGTGGATTCCCGCTACCCTGCAAATCGGATTCGACGCCAACCTATCCGGCGAGGCCGGCGCAGACGATGGCATCGCGCTTTATTACGGGGAGGGACGCCTGGAGGATCGTTTCCTGAAGCCGAGCTTCTGGTCCGAGGAAAGGTTCTGGCCCCACCTGGCCGGGTTCGGTTACCGGGCCGCCCGCTCGATCCTGCTGGATGATCCGATTGCCGCCTGGCTGACGGTCGCGCAGCACGAGGTTTTCGGGCATGGCTACCGCGGCCGCGAGGCCGGCTACCGCGGCATCGGGTACGAGCTTCCCCTGCCGCAACCGTACGGCCGGGGCGGCGGGCTCACGAGTTGGGCCAACCTTTCCGATACCGTCACCTTCGATCGCATCGTGGTGGTGTCCATGGCCGGGGTGGAAGCCCAGCGGGTGCAATCCGAAAGGCAGAAGCTTTATTGGACCCAATCGGGTTCCCTGGACACCCGCGGCGCCCGCTTGTACCTGCAGGGCGTCACCAGCCTCACCAATTACCTGTCCGTCACGCACGAATCCGATTTGAGCAAGCCCGATCCCGATCTGTCCAACGACATGCTCGAGTACATCTGGTTCCTGAACGGAAAGGAGGATAACCGGCCCTTCGCGGACTGGCGCCTGCATCTGCGGCAAATCCAGGATCGGGCTTCGGTGATGCTTATCATTGACCCTTTTTTATGGTACTCCGTGTGGGGCCTGCTCGCGAAGGAATATTGGCAAGGCCGGGCTTTCTTCCGCTACCCGACGGTACCCATCGGCCCGGTCCGCATGGTGCCGTCCTTCGGATATGGGCTGGGCCCCTGGGGCCCGGAGTACTCGTTCGAAGGCCTCTTCGCCATCGCCGACCGCGCGCTTTCCTTAACCTACCGATTGGGCGATGATACCTTCCGACGCTCGTTCGGATGGGACGCGGTCTCGCTCGGCCTATTGCATGCGGGCGGATGCGTACTGGACGGGGATTTCCATTTTTGGATGCAGCCGCGCCTCCTGCTCGAAGCTTCCGAAGCCAACCTTCGCTCGGCGGCCCGCCGCCCCGGACTCTCGGTCGGATTGAACGCGATGTCTCCCGTCCTCCCGGGCGGATTCCCGATGCGGGCGACGGCGGGAGGCGGTTGGAAATCCTCCGGCTATCTTCCCGGCAAGGATTTAAAGGAAGGCGGATACTGGCGGATAGGGCTGGCATGGACTCCCAATGCCGTCGCGGCGGAATAAAATCCGCGCAAAAAAAATCCGCGCCTCTCGGGGAGGCGCGGAAGGAAGAGATAGCAAGCGGGATTCGATCCCGCCGATGTCAGGCCTAGGCGTCAGGGCCGGTGCTTACGCGCCGACCATGGCTTGTAAATAGCCCTGGTACTTGTTGGTCAAGCGGCCGAAGGCGTTGCTGGCGCGCATGCGGCGCAGCGCCTGGTCCCGCAATTGGCGCACGCGCTCATGCGAGATATTCAGGCCGACGCCCACTTCGCGCAAGGTCTGCGGCGCGTTCTGGTCCATGCCGAACAGGCCGGTGATCACCTGCGCTTCGCGCTCGGGCAGCTCGGAGAGGATTTCGCGCACCAGCTCGCCGGTGGCGTTCTTCTCCAGCTCGTCTTCGGGGTTCTGCGCGCGCTCGTCGCGCAGCACTTCCTGGAACGAAGTGGTGGTGTCCGGGCCCATGGGCGCGTCGAAGGACAAGCCGCGGCCGGCGGTCTGGATCAGGCCCCGCACCTCTTCTTCCATCTCCTTGCCTTGCCCTTGCTCCTTCAGGGCCTTGCGCACGCGCAGGCACTGGTTCGCCGGCAAGCGGATCATGGATCCGGTCTCGTTGATGGCTTTGGTGATATAGGCCTTCATCCACCATACCGCGTAGGAGATGAACTTGATGCCGCGGGAATTGTCGAAGCTCTCGACCGCGCGGATGAGGCCCATGGAGCCTTCGTTCACGAGGTCGGAAAGCGGGATCGGGCAGCCGCGGTATTGCAAGGCCACCTTGAGCACGAAGCGCATGTTGGCTTTGATGATCCGGTTGCGCGCGGTGAGATCACCCTTGCGGCAGCGATCGAACAGCTTCTGTTCTTCTTCGCGGGAGATGGGGCGCGTCTTACGGATATCTTCCATATAACGCTTCAGAGATTCGTCATGGGAGGTATAAGACATGGGATTCTTTCGTTGCGGGCCACCGGGCCCTGCGGGAATTCATTTCTCTTTTGGACGACACAAATTACAAATTCATTGCGTGAAAAACCCGATAAATCTGCGTAGCGCTAATTGCGTCAAATCCAGGCATTCCCCTGCCTTTCCAGGGTTTTTTGGGGGTATGCCCGAAGTTACCGGGAGGCCGGCCCCCGCCCCATGGCCGCCAAATCGGCGTCCTCCAGGTATTGGTAGACCTCCAGGATACGGGAAGGGGACCATCCGGTGGCCAAGAGGCCTTGCAGGAACTCCACCGAAAGGCGGGTATCCCGGATAAAGGGCTTCCCTCCTAAAATCGAAGGGTTTGACTGGATTCGGCCGGATGCGGAAGCTGCAGAATTCATAGGGTCCTTATTCTATCCCAACAATGTACGTTTTGCCAACCCCGCGGTTTACTTGCGTAATGGCCCGTCTAGCGGCCCCATCCTGAAAAACCTTCATTCTGGAGGAGGTAAAACTATGCCCTCCCCCCGAGATTGGTTTCCGGTTAAGGAAAAGGAAAAACCTCCCGAAGGCGGGGAGACAGGCAAACCTGAGCGGAGTAAGGGTCCCGCCAACCGGAACCCGCCAGGGTCCACCGGCAACCGCTTCCTCATCTGGTACCTGCTGGGCATGGTCGGCATCATGCTGGCCGCGCGTTCCTTGGCGCCGCGCATGGGCGACGGGATGATCCCCTATAGCTCCTTCAAGGAAAAGCTGCGGGCGGGGGAAATCAACAAGGTGGAAATCGGGGCCGATCTCATCGTAGGGATGCCCAAATTGAAAGGCACCGATCCCAAATCCCTGGCCAAGGCCGCTCCCGTGCGGGCGGTGATGCCCGGGGAAGATGCCAGCCTCATCCCCATGCTCGACTCCCTCAAGGTGGAGTACTCCGCCCGTCCGGAGGAAGGCAAGGGCTTCCTACCCATGCTTTTGACTTGGGTGTTCCCCGCCCTATTCTTCCTGGGGATATGGAGCTTCATCTCCAAGCGCGCGGGCGGCGCCGCGGGCGCCGGATTGTTCTCCATGGGGAAATCCCGAGCGCAAGTGGTCGAAGAAGGCGAGGTCAGCACCACTTTCGAGGACGCCGCCGGCGTCGACGAAGCCAAGGAAGAGTTGATGGAAGTGATCGATTTCCTGAAAGCTCCCGCCAAATACCTGGCCATCGGCGGACGCGTGCCCAAGGGCGTATTGCTGGTGGGCCCTCCCGGGACCGGCAAGACCCTGCTGGCGCGCGCGGCGGCGGGCGAGGCCAAGGTCCCGTTCTTCCGCATCAGCGGATCGGATTTCGTCGAGATGATCGTGGGCGTGGGCGCGGCCCGCGTGCGCGATCTGTTCAAGCAAGCGCGCGAAAAGGCCCCCTGCATCGTCTTCATCGACGAGCTGGATGCCATCGGGAAAAGCCGCAGCAATTCCCTCAGCGGGCACGATGAGCGCGAGCAGACCCTGAACCAGTTGCTGGTTGAGATGGACGGATTCGATCCGCGCGTGGGCGTGATCATCCTGGCGGCCACCAACCGGCCCGAGACCTTGGATTCGGCCCTGTTGCGGCCGGGCCGATTCGATCGGCACATCCTGGTGGACAAGCCCGATCTGGCCGGGCGCGAAGCCATCCTGAAGCGGCATGCGCGCGGGGTGAAGACCGAGGAGAACATCGATCTGGCCGCCATCGCCCGCAAGACGCCGGGATTCGTGGGGGCGGATCTGTCCAACGTCATCAATGAAGCGGCCCTGTTGGCCGTGAAGGCCCGGCGGGAAAAGGTGGCCCAGGAGGATCTCGACGAAGCCATCGAGAAGGTGATGGCCGGGCTCAAGAAAAAGAACAGCCTGATGACGCCGCAGGAGAAGGAGCGGGTGGCGCATCATGAAACCGGGCACGCCCTGGTGGCCGCTTTTACCCCGGGAGCCGATCCGGTGGAGAAGATATCCATCATCCCGCGCGGGTTGGGGGCCTTGGGTTTCACCTGGCAATTGCCTACCGAAGAACGCTTCCTGATGACGGAAAGCCAGCTGCTGGCGCGCATCGACGTGCTCTTGGGCGGGCGCGCCGCGGAGGAAATCTCCTACGGGGACGTCTCCACGGGAGCGGCCAACGATTTGGGGCGGGCCACCGAAATCGCCCGCCAGATGATCATGGAGCATGGCATGAACGATCGTTTCCGGAACATGGTGCTCCGCGGCCCAAAAATCGGGGTGGGCGGCGGGGCCTTGCCCGAGAACTTCGGACCGAGGGAATTTTCCGAATCAACCCAGCGCTACGTGGACGAGTCCATCGCCGACATCCTGCGCGAACGCTACGCGCATGCGAACGAGATCCTGCGCGCCCGCCCGGAGTTGCTGGAAAAGGTGTCGCGGGCGCTGCTCGAGAAGGAGACCTTGACCCAGGCCGAGTTCCAGTCCCTCGTACGGGGGAACGCCGAACCGGATCAAGGGGCCCCGGATCGCGAACGCGAGGCTGAAGCCGCGGATGCCGGTTGGCGCTCCAGGCATTGAGCCATTTTTAATGGTCTAGCCTCTTTCCATCCAGTCGGGCGCGCCGATGGAATCGCGGGGGGTGGCGCCATTGCTCGGGGCGGCCGGGGCCGTTTTGCCGGGCGCGCCGAGGGAGGAATCGGACCCCATCCCGGAACCGCCGGTTCCGGTCCCGCCATTGCCCGAAGCACCTGGGCTGCCGGTTCCCGGTTGGCCGGATCCGGGCGAATTCGGCAAGCCGGTGCCCGGCGTGGCCGGCAGGTTATAAGGGCTGGACCATAGCGTATCGCGGCCATAGGCGCTATCCGAGGAGGATCCGCCCCTTCCTGGCAGCGTTCCCATGCCGGTGCCGCCCGCGGTGGAGTCCCAATAAGGCCGGTTGTACGCGGTATCCGAGCCGGGCGTGGTTGCGGAATTGCCGCGGCTCTGGGTCGTCGTGGCGGCCCATTTGGAGGCGCTGGACGCATTGGACGCCTGGGATACCTTCGAGGCTGCCTGCGCCATGCAAGCCATGGAGGCCGCCGCAAGGGAGGCCAGGACTGCGTTGCGTTTTAGCGGGTTTCGTACTGACATGATTCACCTCTTCTTCCGAATGGCCGAGGGGAGTAACATTGAAGATACGTTCGGAGGGGTGGGCGGAAAAATCTTGCTTCCTCCCGGCGCGAACCTTACTTTCAAGGGACCGCGCAACGGAGCGGCCACGGGCGATGGGCCCGTGGCCGCCAATCAAGGAAATAGGGCGGATTCGCCCCTCGAAGGCCCGGCCGCCCCTTAAGCGATCGGGCCCGTTAGTTCAGGCTCCCGGAACGTTCCAGGTTACGCCTACGCCGACCTTGGTACCGAGGTAATCGGTGCGATCACCGTTGATGAACCACGTCGGGGTCACCAGGGCATTGAGGCCCACGCGAGGCGTAAACAGCAAGGAGGCCATCACGTCCGGTCCCACGTCGAGGAAGTTGGCTTGCTCTTCGCGGGCATAGCCGACGTGGCCGCCGATCCGGGGCTGGAAGCGGGACGTATTCGGGCCTCCCATGGCCGTCAACGCCACGCCGCCTTCCTGGATGTCGCTGTTGCTATAGGCGCCACCCTTGGCTTGGTAATCATCGAAATTGGCGCGGAGGCCCAGGCCTCCGGCGCCCATGCCCATGGCATGTTCGGATTGCACGAAGCCGTTCACGCCTACACCGGTGTTATAACCGCTTTGATCGAGCATGGAGGCTTGCGCCGCGACGCCGGTCTTGAGGTTGGTGTACGCGGCGTGCGAGGACACTCCCAGAGCGAGGACACCCAGAGCCGCAAGTTTGAGGATTCGCATATGAACCGCCTTTCCGTTGGTCATAAGCTTAAGATAGGGTTCTGCGGCGGGCGATGCGCCTCTTTGGGCCAAGCGTCGGTCCGGCCGACAGTACGGGAGTGGTAGGCGCCCCTTCCGCAAGACCTGCCCCTCACATCGCCCTTCCGTTGCCCTGCCATTGCCATAGCCCCCTCGCTTTGATATGGTTTTCAAGCCATGTCCCATCTTTCCTTCCTGCACGATTTAGCCGTCGTCATCATCGTCTCGGGACTGGTCACCATCCTTTGCCATCGCTTCCGGCAGCCGGTGGTGCTGGGGTACATCGTGGCCGGGGTTATCATCGGCCCGCATACGCCCCCGTTCCCCCTGATCAAGGACGATGCGGCCATCCAGACTTTATCGGAACTGGGCGTGCTCTTCCTCATGTTCAGCCTGGGCCTGGAATTCAGCCTGCGCAAGCTGCGCCAGGTGGGCGCGACCGCCTTCCTGGCCGCTTCCCTGGAGATCATCGTGATGACGGCGATCGGCTTCGCGATCGGGCGGGCCTTCCTTTGGTCGCGCATGGACAGCCTGTTCCTGGGAGCCATCATCTCCATCTCCTCGACCACCATCATCATGAAGGCGCTCCAGGAGCAGGGGCTGCGGGGAGAGGATTTCGCGAATCTGGTATTCGGCATCCTCATCGTGGAAGATATCCTGGGCATGGTGCTCATCGCCACGCTCTCGGGCATCGCCCGCACCGGCAGCTTGCAATCCTGGGACGCCATTCTGATGGTGGGCAAGCTCGCCGTCTTCCTGATTTCCTCCCTGGTGCTGGGATTGATCCTGGTGCCGCGCTTGGTGCACTTCGTGGCGCGCTTCAAAAGCCAGGAGATGCTGCTCATCACCGTGCTGGGCCTATGCTTCGGCTTCTGCCTGGTGACGGTGCAATTGGGCTTCAGCCTGGCCTTGGGGGCGTTCTTGATCGGGGCGATCCTGGCGGAGTCCCGCGAGATCGGCAAGATAGAGGATCTGATGATCCCCCTCCGGGACATGTTCAGCGCAGTGTTCTTCGTTTCCGTGGGGCTGCTGATCGATCCGCGCCTCCTGTTGCAATACGCCTGGCCCATCGCCATCATCACCTGCGCCGTCATCGCCGGGCAGGTCCTCACCAGCTTTCTGGGGACCTACCTGGCCGGCCATAACATGCGCACCTCCATGCGGGTGGGCATGAGCCTTTCCCAGATCGGGGAATTCTCCTTCATCATCGCGGCTTTGGGCCTTTCCCTCAAGGTCACCAGCGGCTTCCTTTATCCCATCGCCGTGAGCGTCTCGGCGGTAACCACCTTGGTGACGCCCTATCTGCTGCGCGGCTCGGACCCTTTCGTTTCGTGGCTGGAACGCAAGCTGCCGCCTACGGCGCATTCCTATCTGAACCTGTACAGCCGCTGGTTGGGGCAGTTCTCGCAAGGCCGCAAGGACAGCCAGGTGCGCGCCATCCTGCGGCGCATCGCCGGGCAGTTGGGAATCTTCCTGGGGCTGATCGGCGGAGCCATCCTGTCGGCGGTGCTGCTCTCGCGCATCCTCCTGCGCTATTTCCCGTCCCTTTGGCCCTGGCGTAACACGGTCAATTCCTTCCTTTGGGCCGCGGCGCTGCTGGCGGCCATGCCGGTCTATCTCTCCGCCTACCGCAAGCTGAAGGCCCTCGGGATGATCCTTTCCGAACTGGGCATCACCGATGCCATGGGCGGGTCGCGTAAAACCGAAGTGCGGGCGGTGGTGGCCAATGCCATCCTGGTATTCGGGCTGATGGCGCTGGCCGCTTTCAGCATCGCCTTGAGTTGGGCCGTCCTGCCTCGCGGTTATATCCTCTGGATCCTGCTCGCCTTGGCCGCGCTCTTGATGTGGTGGCTGCGCACGCCCCTCAACCAGATCTATTTCCAAGGGAAGGCGGCCTTGGCCGAGACCTTCGCCCAGCCGGCGGCGGCTTCCGAGCTCGCTTCCGGCCCCGTGGCGCGCGCGGTCCCCCACCTGCTGAAAGAGGCGCGTCTGGAAACCGTGCTCTTGGCCGCAGGGATGCCGGGCGCGGGCCGGACGCCGCGGGAACTGGACCTCAAGAAGCGGACAGGGGCCTTCCTGGTGGGGATCGAACGCGAGGGCCTGGAAATCGTGAACCCGGACGCGGACGAAATGCTTCTTGCCAACGATCAATTGCTGCTGCTGGGCAGCCGCGAGCAGTTGGACGCGGCCCGTTCCGCGCTGGCGGGCGCCCCCACGGGGGGCGAGGCGACCCTTTCGGGGTGATCCATGCGGCGTCGATCACCAATTATATTGGCTATATCCGGACTCGCGGCGGTCTCCATGCTCGCGCTTGCCGCTTACGCTTGCTTCGTAGAACCCCATTGGATCCGGGTCCGCCAAACCCCCATCCGCATCGCTTCCGTTCCTTACTCGTGGCGCATCGTCCATCTGACGGATCTCCACCTCTCCCCCGCCGTGTCCTTGGATTACCTGGAAGGGGCGTTCCGCCAAGCCATCGCGCAACGTCCCGATCTGATCTGCATCACCGGCGATTTCTTCACGGATCGCCTGGAAGGCCGCGAGGCTTACGCCGCAACGCTCCGCATCCTTTCCCGGGCGGCGCCGACCTTCGCTTGCCCGGGGAACCATGACGGAGGCAAGTGGGCCCACGCTCGGGGAGGGCCTTCCGACCCGGCCGAACTCCGCGGGCTATTGAAAGAGGCCGGAAT
This sequence comes from Fibrobacterota bacterium, assembly GCA_019509785.1. Lineage (NCBI taxonomy): Bacteria > Pseudomonadati > Fibrobacterota > Fibrobacterota bacterium. The sequence continues at coordinate 46,665 of JAEKLQ010000046.1, forward strand.
CCGCCTGCTGGAGAACGAGGATACGATCCTGACCTTGCCGGCGGGCCGGATTCTGATCGGAGGGCTCGGGGACATCTGGGCGGAACGATGCGACCCGGGTCTCATCCGGGCGGATTTCGATTCCTCTTCCGCGCCGCTCAAAATCCTGATGACGCACAACCCCGATTCCAAATCGCGAGCGGCGGCGATCCGATGGGACTTGCTTTTGGCCGGGCATACCCACGGCGGCCAATTCAGCCTTCCCTTCGTGGGGACGCCCTTAGCCCCAGTAGGGGACAAACGCTTCGTAAACGGGCTCTACTCCTATACGGGCCGGCCCTTCTATGTCTCCCCTGGAGTCGGAAATCTGCACGGAGTCCGCTTCAATTGCCGGCCGGAAATCTCGGTCCTGGATTTGTCCCGTTGAGGCTGTTCCGGGATCTATATTTCGCCAAACGCCGAAATCCCTAAGGAACAGCCCGAAACGGGCGATCCGGCCCCGAGTAACATTCGCATGGCAGCACGGACATACCCTTGAGCACCTCCGATCCCATGGCACCGGCCTTGGATTTCGAGGCCATTAACGCCCCGGATTTCCTGGGGCGTTTACGGGAATCGGGGGCTGCGGGCCAACGGGCCTTCGGAGAGCTGGTGCGCGTCACCCACGCCAAATTCCTGGGATTCATCCGCCGGCAATTGGCGTCGCCGGAGGAATGCCAGGAAGTGTTACAGGAAACCTACCTGGCCGTGCATAAAGGGCTGGTGAGCTTCAAAGGCGATTCCAAGCTGACCACCTGGATGTTCAGCCTGGCGCACCATAAGATTTGCGATCGCATCGGGGATCGCCAGCGTTCCCATGTGGAGCTGACGGAAAACCGCGAGGCGGCCTTGAGCACCGAATCGGCCGACGACGCCTTGGCGGGGGCGACCGCCTGGGACGCCTCGCCCGATCGGCTTTCGGCGCGCAATGCGGTGGAAGCGCTGATCGGCAAGGCCATCGACACCCTTCCCGATCAGGCCCGGCAGGTCTACCAATTGCGGGACGTGGAAGGACTTTCGGGAGAAGAGACCGCGGCCGTGACGGGGATGACGCCGGAAAACGTGCGCGTGCAATTGCACCGGGCGCGACGGAAAATCGTGGATTGGGTGCAGGAGAAGATGACGGGGGCCGCGGCCGCCGGGCCGGGGATGGCGTCATGAACGTTTTCTATAACATGCTTTATACCTGCGACCAGGTGCGCGACTTCATGTACGACTACCTGGAGGGGCATTTGCCCATGCTCACCTCCATCCGCTACCACCTGCATTTGAACGCCTGCCCGGCCTGCCGGGAGTACCTGTTCCTTTACCGCAAGGCCGCCAATGCCGAACAATTCCGCAAGGAAAATCCCCCGCCGGACGAGTTGCTCTCGACCACGCTGGATTTCCTGAAGCGGGAAGGCATCGTGGGCGAAGAGGATGCGGGAACGGTTCCGGAAGGCCCTCGCCCCTCCGGTTAAAGCGATCTTCGGCAGGCCGGAAGGTGCGGGCCAGGTATTGCGGTGAAGTCGTCGTAATGGAATCCGACGCCGACGTCGTCTGCCGCTGGCGCGGCGAAATTGGCACCCCCGCGGCCATGGCCGCGAAGGTAGATTTGCCAGCATGCGCGCCTGGCTTCCGATCCTTCTGAGCTCCGCCCTAACCGCCCATGCCGCCGGCTACGCGCCCCCGGCCACGGATCGATCCTGGACCGATCTTAGCGGCCAAGCCTGGAAATTCACGGGGAGCAATTCCCTGACCGGCGCGGAGGCGAGCGGATTCGACGACGCTTCCTGGCAAATGGTTCGCGTTCCGCATACTTGGAATACCAAGGCCAACCTTACCACTTATAGTAACGCCTGGTATCGTACCCATGTGCAAAGCGCTAGCGCGGACACCGCCGGAGGCAAGCGCTTCTATCTCTACTTCGAAGGCGCCAACGACAATGCCGACGTCTACCTCAACGGAACCCTTCTCGGCCGGCATCAGGGCGGCTATACGGCCTTCATCTTCGACGCCACGGCCGCGCGCAAGGACGGCGACAACGTCCTGGCCGTCAAGGTGGACAATGCGACCCATCCGGGCCTGCCGTCCAACGGCAACGGCTGGGTCCATTACGGTGGTTTGTTCCGGAAGGTCCGCATCCTCGCCACCAACCGGTATAGCATCGATCCGACCGACTTCGCCTCCCCGGGGGTTTATATCTCCCAAAGCAAGGTCAGCAGCGCCTCCGCAAACCTTTCCGTCCGCGTCATGTTGCGCAACTCCGGCCCGGTCGGCAAAACCTTGGCGGTGAACCTGATGGTTTGCGACAGTACGGACGGGATCGTAACCACCCTGCGGGACAGCCTGGCGGTGCCCGCGAACTCGGATACCTCCCTGGTCCTGAACGGCACCCTTGCGAGCCCTCATCTTTGGTCGCTGGGCGCGCCCTACCTCTACCGGATCTATACGGAGTTACGGGTGGATGGGGCGATCAAGGACATGGTCGCCCAGCGCACCGGCTTCCGATCCTACCAGCTCACCACGAGCTCGTTCACCATCAATGGCGAGCAGAAGCTGCTGCGAGGCGCCGGCATGCATGCCGAAAACGAAGCCTCCTATAACGCCCTGGACAGCGCGGCCGTCCGCAAGCAATTCGACGTGGCGCAGGACATGGGGATGAATTACCTGAGGCTGGTCCACTACCCGCATGCGACCGCCGCCTATAACCTCGCCGATGAAAGGGGCATCGGCCTCTCCACCGAGGATGGCCTATACCAGAACCAGGGCGACGTGAGAAGCGCGGTACGCGACGGCAACGCGCGCGAAATGGTGATGCAGAACTTCAATCATCCGAGTATCCTCTGGTGGGGCGCGGGCAACGAGGATTACTATGCCCCTAACACCACCGAGTTCGCGGCCATCATCAAGGCCGCCGACACCACCCGCCCCGTGGTATACGCCAGCAGCGGCCAGAACCCGCCGGGAGTCGATTTCATTTTCCAGAACATCTACCAAGGTTGGTACAGCGGCGCCATCAAGGATTTCCCCGCGGGCAACCATTGGATCTCCGAGACCGGGGCCGGCGGCGTGATCGCCTCGCACCAAAGCTACAAGGCCACCACGTTCACGGTCGGAACCTTCGAGCCCGAAGAATACGAAAGCCTGGTGTTGGAGCATAAGTTCCAATACCTGTTCAAGACCAAGCCCTCGGACGTGCCGTTATACTCGCATTGGGTCCTGTTCGACATAGCGGACACGAAGTACAAAGGGCTGAATACGAAGGGGCTTTTCACGGCGGCGGGTTTTCCGAAGGACCCGGCCTATCTCTGGAAAGCTTTGGCGCGGCCGAACGATCCCCTTATCAGAATTTGCGGCAAGCACTGGTACGTCCGGACGGCTACGCGGGACGTGAAGGTCTACTCCAACCGGCCTTCGATCACCCTCTCCGTGAACGGCGCCGCCAAAGGAACGAAGGCGGACGGGGCCTATACGAACCCGTCCACGGGCGGCGTCATCAACGACGTATTCTATTTCGATTCCGTGCTGGTCAAGGGAAGGAATACGGTCATTGCCTCGGATGGAGCCGGCAAGGCGGATACGGCCGTACTCTACTTCGAGGGAAGCGCCCCCGCGGCGCCCGCCGATCCGGCAGAGCCCGTTACGCAACTCACATCGAGCAGCGCCACCAACCCGGCCTATTTCGTGAACTCGCCCGTCCAACCCCAATGGCCCGCGTACTACCAATGCGATGGCAATGCCGACAACTCCTTCGACACCATCCCCGCCCTATTGGCCGATGCCGGTTGGATCGCTACGCGGCGGCAAAGCCTCGATCCGTCCACGTTATCCTTCACGGTCCAGAGCGGCCAAGGCGCCGATGTCTACGTCATGATGACCAAGCAGGCCAGCGTCCCGGCCTGGATCACCAGCGCGGGCCTTACCCCGTCCGGGATCTCCGGGAGATGGAGGGACAATGCCATGAACCTCGTCGATTACGAGGTGTATGGGAAAACCTTCCCCGCCGGGGCTTCGGTGAAGCTGGGCGGAACCTCCGTCGATTTCGTGGCGATGGTAAAGGCGGCCGGCCGCACCGGCATCCGCAAGAGCGAGCGAGGCATCCCCGCTGCTTCCGGATACCGTTTCCTTTCCGCCGCGAAGCGGATCCCGATACCGCTGGCCGCGGCAGGCGCTAGCAGGGAAATCGTTATCTACGATCTCTCCGGAAAATGCCTGCGGAAGGCGATGCTGCGCGGAAACGAAGCCCTTTTCGATGCCGGCGATGCGATCGGCGAGGGCTTGCATATCATCCAGGTACGGATGCCCTAGGGAAGGCGGTCTTTGACGCAAAGGGAATCCGGTTTAACTAGGTACCGAATACGTTTGCCAAGCGTTCTATTGGTGATCCTGGGATCGCAGGCCGGCACGTTCGCACAGTCGATCGGCATCACGGGGACGGTGGTCGACAGCTCGAGTTCGCAGGGGATAGCCAATGCGTCCGTCCGCCTGATCGAGTACCCGCAATTCACGGCAACGAGCATCGCCAACGGCAGCTTTACCCTTAGCGGTACCGTGACCGCCGCCATCGGCGCCCCCAGCCCATCGCAACCCCCTTCGATCGGCGTGGAATTACAAGGCGCTACGGTGAAGATCCGGAGGGAACGGGACGCGGGATCGGTAACCGTCGACGCATTCACCTGCGACGGGGCCCGCATTTCCAGCCGCCGGCTTCCGCGAAGCGCGGAAGCGACCGATGCCCGCTTCGCCGGCGCGGAACCGGCCGCTCTCGCCAAATCGGGCGCATCTTACACCTTGGAAGTCGCCGCGCCGGGATACGCTACGAAACAGATCGCGCAATCGGGGCCGACCGGGAACGCCGGCACCATCCGCTTGGCCGCGGGCCACACGCAGGCGGGCGCGTGGACGAAGATGGCCATGCCGGTCCCGTTCACCTATGCCATGAGTTTGCTCCACGACCCGGTCCGTCCGAGCGATTACTATGGATTCCTCACCGACGGCTCGACCACGCCGATCACCGTTGTGAAATCCACCGATTACGGCGCCACCTGGAAAACCGTCAACGTGGGCACGATGAAGGGCGATCCCTGGGGCGCCGCGATCGATCCCAACCCCAAACGCGATCCCGGAACGCCTCCGACCCTGTATACCCCTTGCGGCTACGGATCGTGGGGCCTTTGGAAATCGACGGACGGCGGCATCACCTGGACGCAAACGATCGGCAATCAATCCGCCTCGGCGCTCGCGGCCATCAGCGTCTACTGGCCGCCGGATCTCTATTCGGTGAGCATCCTTCCCGATAATCCACCGAACCACCTTCTGGTTACGTTTCATGATGGGGGATGGAAAAACAGCGCGGATCAAGGTTTGGGCGAGTCGACCGACGGCGGCCTGACATGGTTCGTCCACCAGCCGCCGGCCGGAATGGGAGCATCACAATATCTGGTCATTCTGGATGCGACCACATGGATGAGCGTCGCCCAGGATTACAGCGGCGGAATCTGGAAAACAACCACGGCCGGACGGGACAACGGCGCGATTAGCGCTACGGCCTGGAAAAAGGTCGATTCCCTCACGCATTTCCACGGTTCTTTCATGGCCGCGGTAACGCCGAAGGCCATCTACGTTCCCGGCAACGGCGGAATCCGGCGGAGCGCGGATAATGGCGAGACTTGGTCCTGGGGATACTCCGTCGGCGCGGGAAACTATATGACGAGCGTGGTGGCGACGGCGAAATACCTCTACGCCGACAATCTTCTCGGCCCCAACCTCCGGCGTTCGCCCATCGGCGACGGGACCCAATGGGCGACTTACTGCCCGACGCCCTCGGGCATGGCCGGAAGCGCAGGGCCGGGAACCTCGACCCACTACGCATCGACCGACGGCACTTCCTGGTATGTCGTTTGTTTCAACAACGGCGGCGGGGTGTGGCGCTATATCGAGCCGTAAGGTTCCGGGCCCGCGAGGGCCATCGCTGCGGCCCGGCGCCATCGGCCGATGGACCTAAAGGGCCATCTTCCCCAGGATAACCAGGCGCACCGCATCCAACCGCAACTCGGCGGTCGCGATATGCCGCAGCACTTCCTGGAGGAAGCGATCCGCTTGCTCCACTTCGGGCTGCGTTACCGCCGGATTGATGCTCATGAGGCTGCGCAGGCGATCGCGCTCGGCCCCCAGACGCTTCTCCGCCTCCCGATGGGCCTCTTTCTTGGCGTTGGCCTGCCGGAAATTCACGCGTTCGGCCGCGGACTCGAGCAGGTTCGGTACCAGCTTGTCGAACAGTTCATGATGTTCCTCGAGCAAGCCGGTCGGCGCCTGCTCGACCTCGGAAGCATCCAGGCGCGGAAGCAAGTGGGAGATGTCCTCGCCTTGGCCGTCCACCATCACCCGCAAGGGCTCGGGCGGTAGGAAGCGATCGAGGTGCAGATGGCCCGGAGCCGTGGCTTCGAGCACGAAGATGGCTTCCAAGGCGAAGCCCTTGGCAGGCGCTTCCCGCCATTCCACGAAGCCGACCGTCCCTTCGTTGCTTCCCAGCACCAGATCCACCGCTCCCCTCACCATGGGATGATCCAAGGTGAGGAAGGCCAAGTCTTCGCGCGCCAGGGCCTGGGCGCGATCGTAGGTGACCGCCACGCCGGTGGGCGGCAGATTGGGGAAGAAATCCACCTCCATGCGATCGCCGGGGAAAATGAAATACCCGCGCTTGGCTTCGGTGGTCTCGGAATCCACCCCGAAATGATCGAATACCTCTTCCAGGTATTCCTCCAGGCCGGAGTCCTCGTCTTCGGCGCGCATCTCGGCGATAAGGGCCTGCGCCAGCTCGGGACGGTTGGAATTGATCTCCAACAGCCGGTCGCGCCCCTTTTCCAGGGTCTCGCGTACGCGCGTGGCGAGGGTCTTGGTGCGGCGAACCAATTCTTCTACCGCAGCCGCCCCGCTCTCGTCCCCTTTGCCCGCCTCTGCGCCGTCCGCCGTTTCTCCGCCGCCGGGCCCCGCTCCGTATTCTGCTTGCGTCACCAGGCGGCAGGCCGCGAGTACGTCGCCGATTTGCTCGTCATAAAAGAAATCCGAACCCAGCACGGGATGCCGGAAGGCGTCCATGCCTTCCTCATACCAACGGTACAGGACCTCGTGCGCCGTGTCCTTCAGGAACGGCATGTGGATGTGGATGTCGCTTTTCTGCCCGATGCGGTCTAGCCGGCCGATGCGCTGCTCCAGCACGCTGGGATCCAGCGGCAGATCGAAGAGAACGAGATGATGGGCGAACTGGAAATTCCTCCCCTCACTGCCGATCTCCGAGCAGATGAGCAACCGCGCCCCGTCCGGCTGCGCGAAATAGGCCGCGTTCTTGTCGCGCGTGGCCATGGTCAGATTCTCATGGAAAGCCGCGAAGGGCGCCGCCGTCAGGGTCGGGAGGATTTCCTGCAACGCGAAAACCACCGCCTTATGGGAACAGATAAGGAGGATTTTCTCCTCTTCCAACTCCTTCAGAAGGCCCACCAGCCAGGCCAAGCGGGGATCCTTGCGCCAGACCTCCTGGAGAAAAGCCGCCGCATCGCCGGCATAGCCGGAAAGATCGTGGGAATTGTAGGCCGGCGCCCCATTGAGGAAGCGCCGCAGGGAGGATGCATCCGCGAAGGGCCCGGCGCCGGTCCCCGTGGTCATGAGCTTGGACCATTCGCGATGGGCGGGATAATCGGGGAGCGGGACGGGGTGGACCACGCGCTTGGGGAAGCCGCCCAAGGCCGAGCGACGGTTGCGGAACATCAAGCGGCCGGTGCCATGCCGATCGACCAGATCGTCGATGAGGGCGCGCTTGGCGCCGGGTTGGCCGTTCGCGTATGCGTCCAGGCGGGACCGTAGCGCCGCATCGCCCGGGAAGGTCGCGCCCAGCTTTTCCAAAGCCTCCGGCGCCGGGGACTCGCTGGCCAGGATGCGGTCTACCGCCACGGCCAGATCCTGATAACGGGCCGCTTCCGCGAGGTAGCCGTCCAGGTCGGTAAAGCGGCGCGGATCGAGCAGGCGTAGGCGCCCGAAATGCCCGCTCTGGCCCAATTGCACGGGGGTGGCCGTGAGCAATAGCACTCCCTTGCTGGCATTGGACAACTTCTCGACGGCGGCGTACTCGGGCGACGCCTTTTCCGTAGACCAGGAAAGATGGTGGGCCTCGTCCACGATCAGGAGGTCCAGCCCGGCCTCGACCGCCTGCTTCACGCGCCGGGCCGAGGTGGAGAAGAAGTCCACGGCCGCTATCATGGTCTGCCGGTTGAGGAAGGGATTCACGCTTTGATCGCCCTTTTCCTCGGAGCGGAACAGGTCTTCCTCGATCACCGTGAACATGTGGTTGAAGCGGCGGTAAAGCTCTACCATCCATTGGTGAACCAATTGCGAAGGGGCGATCACCAGCACGCGCCCGATCTGGCCGGTCACGAACAAGCGATGGAAGATCAGGCCGGCTTCGATGGTCTTACCCAAACCCACCTCGTCGGCCAAAAGCACCTTGGCATCGTGCCGGGACGCGACCTCGTAAGCGATGGAAATCTGGTGATCCAGCAGTTCCATGCGCGCTCCCACCAGGCCGCGCACGCGCGATCCCAGCATATCCCTGCGGAAAAGGTGGGTGCGGTAGCGGAGGGCGAATTCGCGCGGCTTCCCCGCTTGCCCGGCCAATAGGCGCTTATCCGGATCCGAGAAGGTCATGCGGTCGAGCAGATCCTGCTCCTTGAGCGTCTCCCCGTCCCCGTGGTAAACCAACAGGCCCCCGAACTCCTTCACCGTCTTCACCACGAATACCCGGCCCGAATTGGAACGGGCCCGATCGCCCGCCTTCAGGCGCACGCGCCGCAAGGGAGCATTACGATGCATGTACACGCGCACCACGTTGGACGCGCGGAAAGCGATCTTCACGTCGCGGAAGCCCGCTTCCAGCACCGTACCCAAGCCGAGTTCGGGCTCCGAATCGCTAATCCAACGTTGCCCCGGGACGAATTTCCCCTTCGCTTCCGACCTTATATCCAATGCATCCTCCCGTTCGGGAACGGAAAGATAAAAGCTAGGCCAGCGGACGGGCAGCTATATTTGCCGCCATGGCGGTTCGCAACGTGTTCCTCACCGGCGGAACGGGTTATATGGGCAGCCGCCTCATCCCGCGGTTATTGGCCCGCGGCCATCGCGTCACCGCCTGCGTGCGCCGCGGCTCCGAAGGCAAAGTCCCCGCCGGCGCCCGGGCGCTGCCCCTGGACCCCCTCGATGCCGCCGCGCTGAAGCCCGCCCTCCCCGGCCACGACACCTGGGTCCAACTGATAGGCACCCCGCATCCGGCCCCTTGGAAAGGCGCCCAATTCCGCGCCGTCGAACTCCGCGCCGCCCAGACCATGGCCGACGCCCTCCCCGGCTCCACCATCCGCCACGCCATCTACCTGAGCGTGGCCCAGCCCGCCCCCACCATGAAAGCCTACCTGGCCGTCCGCCAGGAAGGCGAAGCCCTCCTACGCGCTACCGGCATCCCCTGCACCTTCCTTCGGCCCTGGTACGTGCTTGGCCCCGGCCATCGCTGGCCCTACGCTTTGCTCCCCTTCTACGCCCTGCTGGAGCGCATTCCCGCCACGCAGGCCGGCGCGCTGCGCCTTGGCCTGGTGACCCTGGAGCAAATGCTAACGGCCCTCCTCCAAGCCATCGAGTCCGACCCGCCACCCCAACCGCGCATCATCGACGTCCCCGCCATCCGAAGGGCTACCCTACCCTAACACCTTCCCACCCGGAACCACCCCCTTCCCCAGGTGACCCACCTCCTTCCCCCGGTGACCCACCTCCTCCCGAAGGTACCCCCGATCCCTTCTTCTTAAAGACACACCTAACCCGCCCCCGTAACACGCAAGATACTATAGCCTTTCGACCGCACCTATTCTCAGCAAAGAACCAGCCCAGTCTTCCCCGCCCAAAATGTGCAAGGTCACGGGTTGCGATAGACGGGTCTGGGACGGGGCGGGGCTCGGTTCCGGCGAGTTGCTCGCGCGCGCGGCTCGGGGAAAGGATTCGATCAACCGCTTCGACAGCCCGCGACGGGATCAGGCCCAAAAAACCCATCCCGAGGCCCCCGGGCCGTCGTGAAGGCCTAAACCCGGCTTTCGCGGGCGTCCCCTTCCCCGAGCAGCGCATTGACCCAACACCAACGGAAAGCGAGCATCCGAGCCGGAACCGAGACCCGCACCGGCCCAGACCCACAAGAATCCCAACCCGAATAAACCTTGCACATAAGTGAACGTTCATTTATTATTGATCCCATGCGCACCCGCGACCCCCGGAAGGAAAGCCTTCTCCGCAGCAAGGCCATGGCCATGGTCGTGAAAGACGGCTTCAAGGGCTTCAGCATGCAGAAGCTCGCCAAGGCCGCCCGGGTCTCCCCCGCCACCATCTATATCTATTGGAAGGATAGGGACGATCTCCTCCTCCAGCTCTACGTGGAAGTCTTCGCCAAGATGATGGAAACCACCATGAGGGACTTCCATCCCGGCATGCCCTTCCACGAGGGATTGAAACACCAATGGAACAACCGGGCCCGCTGGTTCCTCGACCACCCCATTGAGGCGGCCTTCATGGAACAAGTGCGCTTCTCCCCTTTGCATGACCGCGCCCAGGCCGCGCTGGGGCCCAGCTATGCCGAGGCTATGAAGGCCTTCGTGCGAGGCGCGATCGCCCGCAAGGAACTCATTAAGGTTCCCGTCGAGGTATATTGGTCGGTTGCCTTCGCGCCTTTGTACCAACTCATCAAATTCCATCAGCACGGGAAGGGCATGCCCGGCTCCGGGCCCTTCGTCCTCGACGACAAGCTGATGCACCTGACCCTTGATCTCGTTTTGAAAGCCCTGAAACCCTGAGGTAACCATGAACGCTCCCGCCCAACCCCATGTTTTCACCTCGTATCAGAAGTTCGTGATCGCCATGCTGGCCTTCCTGCAGTTCAGCGTCATCCTCGACTTCATGATCATGAGCCCCTTGGGAGCCCTGCTGATGCCGGCGCTCTCCATCTCCCCGCGCCAATTCGGGCTGGCCGTATCCGCCTACGCTTTCGCCGCGGGCATCTCGGGAATCCTGGCGGCCGGCTTCGCGGATAAATTCGATCGCAAGAAGCTACTGCTCTTCTTCTATACGGGCTTCATGTTGGGAACCTTCTTTTGCGGCATCGCGCCAACCTACCATCTCCTCTTGATGGCCCGTATCGTCACCGGCGTGTTCGGCGGCGTCATCGGATCCATCGGCATGGCCATCATCGCCGACATCTTCCCTTTGCAGGTGCGCGGGCGCGTGATGGGCTTCGTGCAGGCCGCCTTCGGCGCCAGCCAGGTGATGGGCCTTCCCATCGGCCTCTGGCTGGGAAACCACTTCGGATGGCACGCGCCCTTCATCATGATCGTCGGCGTAAGCGGTTGCGTTGGTCTCGTCATTTTCGCCAAGATGCAGCCCATCACGGCCCACATCAAGGCGCAGACCACGCGCAATCCACTATTGCATCTTTTCAAGACGGTCAAGCAGGGCCGCTACCTGCAGGCTTTCCTGGCCACCATGTTCCTGGCCACCGGCGGATTCATGCTCATGCCCTTCGCCAGCGCCTTCAGCGTAAACAACCTCAAGATCGATCTGGATCACCTTCCCTGGGTCTACTTCGCCACCGGCATATCCGCCTTCCTCGTCGGCCCCTTGCTGGGCAAATTGAGCGACAAGATCGGCAAGTACCGTCTGTTTTGCCTGGGCTCTTCCGCCACCATCGCCACGGTCCTGATCTTCACCCGCCTGGGGGAAACCCCGCTGGCATGGGTCATCGTCATCAACATGGTCCTGTTCGCGGCCATCAACGCCCGCATGATTTCCAGCCAGGCCCTGGTCTCGGGCGTGCCGGATCTTCCCGATCGCGGCGCCTTCATGGCCGTAAACAATTCCGTCGCCCAGCTTTCCGGAGGAGTGGCGGCCGCGGTGGCGGGCCTCATCGTGGTGCAACGTCCCGGACAGCCCCTGGAACGCTACGAAGTACTGGGTTGGGTGGTTTCGGCCGCCACCATAATCACCATCGCCCTCATGTACCCCATCCATAAGATGGTAATGGCCAAGCTGGCCAAGGGCGGATCGGGAATGGGGCCCGGGGCGATGCCCTCGGGAGCGCCGGGAACAGGCAAACCTGCCGAAGCTCCCGCGGCCCACTGAGATCCGGAGAGGATATCCGCGGCCTCGCGCAACTATTATGCCTCGCAACGCGTCCAATGCTCGCAGGCCTCACCGGCTTGCAGGAGAATGGGACGATGTGGATCAAGATCGCAACTGCCGCAATCGTCATCGCCGTCAAGGGCGCTTTCGCCCTTGACCTACACGACGATGCCTTAACCGGCGTCTACATCGCCAAGGCCTCGGCCCCCTTTTGGATTACGCCGACCTTGCTCGGCGAACACCCCTTCCGGGACGGCCACTGGTTGAACCCCTTCAGCTTGGAAGCCATCCCCAACGATTTTCAGATGGTCGCAATCACCCTACCCGACCTGTACGTACTGGGCGGAATCGCCTCGGGATAAAGCGGTGGAGGGCTTCGGGACCAGCGCATCCTGGCTCGCAACGTGGAGCTCGGATCTTCCGCCGTCTTCTTCGCCCTTATGATCGCCCTCAACGTCGCCATGGGCGAAGGGCGCGGATCGGAGATCGGGTCAGTCGTAGCTCTCATTGCCTTGGAAACGTGCCTTTTAGCGCTCCCAACGGTCTTCCCATTTGATGCCGAAAACCGGCGCGATTCATCGGAGAATCCTACCGCGGCCAATCCTCCGCCCAGATACCCCCTTTTGTCGCTCCGCATTCCGTTCTAAACCGCCGAGGAGCAGCGCATCTGGCGCGTGCTCGGCTAGGGGGAGACGACCAAACGCCGGGATCGGCCGGCAGCATCGATGGCCCGCAGGCGCGGGGGACCGCCGTCCATAATCAGGAGGACCAACGGATTGGCCGCGCCCCGCGCGAAGACGCGGGAGGCCGAGGCGGAGGGCCTGGGCGGCAGTACGGCGGCGGCAGGGAAATCGCTGCTATAGGCCACCCAATCGACGTCCATGTACATGTCCTGGGTCGGCGCCGGCCCGCCCCAGCCCGCGATGTTGCCGCTCCAATGGTTCAGCATCATGGCGGCCTCCTGGTCCGGCACCTGCTTGGTCAGCGAACCGGCCGGCTTCCCGTCCACGAAGTAATCCACGCTGCCGGGGTGCCAATCGAAACGGTATTCGTGGAAATCGGCGGCGGGATCGAAATCCAGTCTCACCAACTTGTAGTCGACGTCGGTCTGGATATGATGCAAGGTGAAGTGCAGGTCGCGGTTGTCCTTGGTCAGCATCTCCACGTCGATTTCGTTGAGCGGCGAATCCCGGTATACGAACCATCCTACCACGCCCCCCGGCACATGCGAGGTACGGATCGACGCGCGGTAGCTGCCGTAGCGGAAGTCGGATCTTTTGGAGGCGATCTCGGCGCAGACCGGCTTGGTCCCGGGCGGCGAGGCGCTCAGTTTGAGGGTAAGGATGCCCCCGGCCACGGAGACGTTCTGCGCCGAATGCACGCGGGTATCATCGCCCCAGGTCGAGATGTCCCAAAAGGCATTGAGCTCGTCCAGGCTGTTGAAGTCCTGTTTAATGGTTTCGGCCGGGGCGGTGATGGCGAGGGCCAGCGCGAAAGCGGCGGCGCGCAGGGTATTGGGCATATCTACTCCGCCCCCNNNGGCTCGGGCCCGGGAAGGCGGGAAAGTTCCTCCCTACGCTTCCGGCGGGCCGGTCGCGCAAACCCCGGCAATGGGAACGCATACCAATGCCTTGCGGGCCGAACGGGCCCGGGAGAATAACCGTGTTCAAACTCGCAGCCTTCGCCTTGGTTTTCGCTTCCGTGGCCCCCTGTTTCGCTCTCGAGGATTTTCCCGTCTATCTGGACGCGGGTTGCGGCACCGCGACCGCCAACGGGCTCGGGAACGGATATGCCCAGGGCCCGGCCGATATGCTTTTCGGCAAGAAGGCGAATGGCGATAAGACCGTGCCCGTCACCTGCGATGAAAAACTGAGCGGCTCCGATGCCATCGTGGTCAAGCTGGCCCGGACCCTCGCCAACGGGGAGTACTGGGACTTCGGGGTCAAATTCGCCGATGACCGCGCCTGGTCGGTCAAACCCTACGCCGATATCCGCATGTGGATCAAGAACAAGTCCGCGAGCGCCACGAAAATCCGGGTCGGCCTGGATATCGCCGGATCCTTCACCGACAAGATGGATACCCTTTCCATTCCCGTCGCGGCGGACTGGAAGGAATTCACCATCCCCTTGGCGAGCGTCGGCGGCGATTCCGCTTATGGCATCAAGCTGTCCCACGTGGTCGGGACCAGCGTCGATTTGCTGATCGACTCGGTGCGCCTGACCGATGGCACGGGGCTGCATCCCATCTCCATACCCGCCGTCGTGCGCAATCCGGTACCCGCGAATTGGGGCAAGAACTTCCTGTTGGGGTCCTTCGATAATCGCGAACTGGGGAAAAGCACCAAGGCCCAACAAGCCGGCCTGCCCTATCGCTATCAATACGTCATGCCGGATATCAAAACCTATTACTCGCGTAGCGGCAAGGGCTATATCTACGACTACTCCATGTATTCCGACACCCTCGGCGTGAAGACCGCGCTCATCTGGTACAACCTGGGCAAGGTGGGCGAAGGCTGGGGGCCGGTCACCACCAATCTCGCCAGCGCCAGCTATATGAGCGACTACTTCGATCGCTTCGATTGGGTCCTCGATCAACTGGTCCTGGCCGGGCAAAGCGACAACATGATCATCGTCGAGCCCGACATGTTCGGCTTCCTGATGCGCGGCCCCCAAGGCTCGACCGGCAAACCCATCGACGATCCGACGACCATCCCGGTGGACATGACCCGGGCCAATAGCTTATCGGGCAAGACCTGGGACGCCAATCTGGCGGGCTGGGCGAAATACCTCGTCTGGCGCGCCCGCCAAAAGCTGGCCAAGGGCGTCATCATCGGCCATATGCCCAACCATTGGGGCGTGAGCATCCCCGGCCAGGTGGGCCAGGGCCGCAAAGAGGCGCATATCATCTCGGGCAATACCATCGGTAAATTCCTGGCGGGTTTCGGAAAAGATGGACTAGGCGACGTCGTCTTCGTGGAAAAGACCGATCACGATGCCGGGCACAAGCCCGCCAACGAGAATTGGTTCTGGGACTCCACCGCTTATGCCAAGTATTTCCTGTGGACGCGCGCTATCGCGAACAAGACGGGCTTGCCCATTTGCGGCTGGCAGGTATCGGAAGGCAATATGTCCAACGAACTGAAATGGCGGGACGACGCGGCGGAAACCTTCCTCGCTCACCCCGACTGGTTCATGGACGGCGGCTTCGCTGGCATCCTCTTCGGCGCGGGCAACGCCGACTGCGTGAATTACCTGGACGACACGGATGGCGGCTGGTTCGTGAACCACATGACCGCGGTCTCCAAGACACCTATTCCGCTATTGACGGTGGGCCTCAAGGATCGGCGCGCGCGGCTGAGCCGTTCGAGTCGGCCGGCGCTTTCGATTCCGGCTCGGGGCACGCCCGTGATCGAATGGCCGGGTAACTCCCAGGCTACCTTAAGGAACGTGCAGGGCCGCCGGCTGCTTCCGGCGCCGCAACCTTGATAGGAGCAACACAATGTATTGACAATCATTGTCAATACATTGTGGAGACACACCATCCCCGTGAGGTCCCCGCCTCCAGGGAGCGCGAATTTCCTGCGATTGCCGCTTATTTCAGGAGCTGATTCACCGCATTGAACAAGGCCCGCACGTTGGCCTTGATGGTGTCCAGATCCTTCCCGCGACCCAAGGCGATGGCGCCCTTGGGCTGAGCGGCGGCCGTATCCTTCCGCTGCAACTTGATCTCGGTTAACGCGTAGGCGGCGAAGTCCCGGTGTTCCACCTCGAGCGCCATTTGGCTGTACTCGATCAGATGGAAGAACAGCCCGATCTTCTCCAGCGCACGCATGCATGCGTCGATAGGACCGGTCCCCTGCCCCGCCAGGGTCTGCGCCTTGCCCTGGTAGGCCACCTCGAAGTAGAACTCCTTCTCGTTCGGATCCACCTTCAGGCCCTTGAACTCAAGCGGCCCCCGCACGTTCAGGATCTCCTGGTCATACACCGCCAGGATCTCCGCGTCCGTCAGCTCGCCGCGCCCGTCTTGCTCGGACTTCCGTTTCAGGATGGGCTGGATCAGGGCCGCTTCTTCGATGGAAATGGGAAGACCCAACCCCCGCACGATCTCGAACACCGCCGTCTTCCCGCTCTGGCTGGTGAAGCCCAGCCGATCGCCTTCCTTGCGCCCGATCAGCGAGCTATCGATGGCGCGATACGCGCCCTTCTTCATCCCCTTGGTCTTGGACGCGCCATCCTGATGGATGCCGCTGCGATGCGCGATCACGTCCGCGCCCACCAGCGGCGCCTTCTCGTAGATGGGCACGCGCGCCCATTCCGAAACGCGCAAGGCGGTCTCATAGATCTCGCCCAGGTTCAAGGGCACGTCCACCTCGCAATTCGCCAGCGCCAGGGCCACCTCGTACATATTGGTATTGCCCGCGCGCTCGCCCAGCCCGTTCAAGGCCGTCTCCATCTGGGTCGCCCCCGCGAAGAAACTCTCCACCGTGGTCGCCGTCGCCATGCCCAGATCGTTATGGGTATGCACCGCGATGGTCACGTGGGCGGGCAGGGCCTTCACCACCTTCTCCACCATCTCCACGAACAGCATGGGTCGGTAACGCTCCACCGTATTCGGCAGGTTGATGACGTCGGCCCCAGCGGCCACTATGGCCTGGAACGATTCGATCACGAAATCCAGGTTTTCGCGGCTATCCCCGAAATGCTCGGCCGAGAACTGCACCGTGCCTTTCCCGCCCATTACCTGCTTGCAGAACTTCACCGCGTTCACCGCGCGCTCCCGCACCTTCTCCGGCGGCATGCGCAGCACGTTTTCCATGGTGAACGGGCTCATGGCCAGGAACACGTGGATGCGCGGCTGGGCCGCATACTTGATGGCGTCCCACACCATCTGGATGTCGCGCTCTACGCAGCGGGCGAGCCCGGCGATGACCACGTTGTCCGGGGCCAGCTTGGCCAAATGCTCGCACGCCGCGAAGTCCATCTCGCTCGCGCCCGAGAAGCCCACCTCGATGCCCTGCACGCCCAGCTTGAGCAATTGCCGGAACACCAGTTCCTTCTCCTGCAGGTTCCAGGGCTGCCGCAGCGCCTGGTTGCCGTCCCGCAAGGTGACATCGTAAAAGAAAGGTTTCCGGTCGGTTGCCATCTGGATGCTCATCTCTCTCTCCTCATCGTTGACCCGGCCCCCCGGGCGGTTTTCCCCTTCCGAGCGGGCCGTGGCCCCGGCGGATAGCCGCGGGGACCAACGAAAAAGCCCACTCGGAGAGTGGGCTTTTTTTCGAACGCGCGCGCACTCTCCTTCAGCCGGTTAGGCCTAGAAGTAGGGCGCTGATGACGCGTGCGGTGGGCATGACAGATAGAATAATCAATGTTTCGCGAAAGCGCAAGGGCGCGTTGGGCCGGGGGCGGGGCGTTCCTTTCGCGCAATGGGCCCGGGCGGCCGCACGGGGTTGCGGTCCGCGGGCGGGGTCGGGGCGCGAGCGCGGCTTCGGTAGTCCCGGCCGGTCTCCGGACGCTCCGCTCGGCCTCGGATGCTTCGCTTTCGATGGATTGGGGCTTCCCACGGCCTGGGGAAGGGGACGCCCGCGGTCTTTGCTGCTCCCATGCTTGGGTCGCTCGTGTACCGCTCCTCCTCGCGGGGCTCCAATTGGGTAGGTCCTCAATAGCCGCGCTCGGAGGGTTCGCGGAAGGCCTTTCTTCGTCGAAGACCTTGCGGGCACCGAAGCGCTGTCGGGGCTGGTCCAAGTGACGCTCGCAACTCGGCGGAGCGGAGCGCCCGGAGCCCGTCCGTCCCTGCGACCGCCGCGATCGCGTCCCGACCCCGCCCGCGCTTCGCGGTCGCGCGGGCGACGGGATTCCGGGGCGCCGGGGAACGCCCCGGCCCCGTTTGTCGCGGGGGGGAAAAAAGAGGATCGTCTACTTGTCCAGATGAGGTGCGACGACTTCGCGGGTGTCTTTGCTTGAGACTACCGGAATGATTTCCATCGCGACGCCCATGCCCCGCCATTGCAGGACCCATTCCTGGAACAGGCGGGCGTCGTCGCACCCCATGAGTTGGAAGCAGCGGCTGAAGTTGGGCTCTACCCAACTATCGATGTATTTCAATCCCTCGGGAAGCGAGCGTCCGCCTTCGCGCACCTTCTTGTAAATCGGAATCATGTCGTTGTCGCGAAAGCGTTCGATAACCATGAAAAGCATAAAGATCCTTTCCGTTCGCTATAGGGTCCGGCATACCGGACCCCTGTCGCCATCCGATTGCGTAAGGGCCAGGAATAAACCTAGATCTTTGGTCCCAAACCGGGAGGTCGAATGCTAAAGGGCTACTGGATGGTACGCGCGGACGTGAAGGATGCGGAGAAGTTCAAGGCTTACGTGCAGGCCAATGCCGAGCCCTTCCGGATGCATGGGGCGCGGTTCCTGGCGCGTGCGGGCAGAACGGAAGTCGTGGAAGGCACAACGCGTTCCCGGAATACCATCCTCGAATTCCCATCCTTCGAGGCCGCGCTGGCTTGCTGGAAGTCTCCCGAATATCAGGCCGCCGCCGCCTTGCGGTTACCTTATTCCGAAATCGACATCGTCGTCGTGGAAGGGTACGAAGGGCCCCAGCCGTAAGCGGCATAAGAGCTTTGAAGGGATCGGGAATAAAAGGGCGCTTTAGAAACGCAAGGTCAGTTGCGAACCTACCGACTCTAGGCCGATTTCCGGGGTCAGGTTCAAGCCCAAGCTCTTGGCGCTGGTGTGCTTGTAGACCCGCAGGGTGTTGGCCAGGGAGGCCAGGCGGTTGAGGGCCAGGGCGCCCACGGCGAAGGAGATGGCGACCTTGGAGGCGCGGTAGTAGCGAAGGCTGGACTGGAAGGAATTCCAGTGGCGCGTGTTCTCGGGATTGGCCGAGCTTCCGAAGTCCCAGTAATTCGCTTCCGCCGGTTTGATGTCGTAGTCGCCCGTACGCTTGCCGGATAGGATTTGCGCGAGCTCGTAGCTGTCCTGACGATGCTGCTTTTCCAGGTAGGAGCGGTAATTGGCCATGTTTTCCAGGAAGGCCGAGCTTTTCCCCGACGCGTCGATGCCTGCGTAATCCGAGGCGTAATTGCGGGCGCTGGTGAGATAACTTTCCCGGGCCATGAAGGCTACGTAGAGCGAGGCCCAGAAGCCGGCTTCGGCCAACAGGAACGCCTTGGCGTTCGGCTTCTCGCGCAGATAGAGCTCGCCGGTGCCGGGAAGGACCGCAGAATAGAGCATGGCCAGACCCAAGGAGCGATCCTGGTTGCGGGATTGCCGCGGATCGACCTCTACCGTAATGTCCTTGTCGTTGGATGGGATCTCGATTTCGGGAGCCGCGGAGCCGGCGACGGGCGTTTTGGCCGAATCGACATGGGCGGCCGCGGCCGGGGTAGCCGGCGCGTTACCCTGGGGCGCCGCCTTGGCATCCTGGCCCGGTTGCGGCACGGAGGCGGGAGCGGGGGCCGGCGTGGTGGCTGGAGCCGCGGGAGCCTGGGCCGAATCAGCGGCGGGCGTTCCGATTTCCGGAGCCTCGACGTCGGGGGCCTCGGCGGCGCGGGCTGGGAGGGAAAGCGCGGCGCCTAGAGCGGCGGCCACCCAGGCGGGCCGGGACAAGAGACGGGGCAGAACGGGAAAGGCCATGGGATCGGAAATCAGAAAGTCAGGCTGGCGGTCACGCTGGGGACCGGAGCGAGGCCATCCCAGGCAATCCGGCTGTCCAGATGGAGTTTATCGTACCAGGACGTCTCCGTCTGGTAGAGCGCCTTGTTATGGTAACGGGCGGTGATCGCCGCGTCCACTGCCGATACGATATGGTTGAGCACCATGCCTCCCAGGAACCAGGCCTGCATGCGGGCGTAGTCATTAGCTTGCGCGCGCATGGCGATATAGGCTTGCTGATTGGGCGTGGTGGCCAGTTCCTTGGTGGCGTTCCCGTCCTTATCCACCGCGAACCATGCGGAGTCGTCCGTCTTCATGGCGGGCGCGTCGTTCCAGCCGGTGATGAACTCGTTCTCCTTGCCGATCAGCTCGTAGAATTGCTGGGCATTGGGGAAGGCGGCCCGCAATCGCGCGACGACGTCAGCGGAGTCCTTCGAATCGTCATATTCGTTCTTGAAGGACGGATATTCGCTCGACTTGGGATCGAGGCAGCCGCCGTGCAACAACTTTCCCTTTTCGGTATCCGTGCTTTGCACGAAATCGCAATACGACTCCCGATGCAAGTTCAAGGTCGCGGATTTTTCCTTGTAGGCGTTCACCGAGTCCTCATACTTGGCTTGCCGCCAATTTCTGTCGGCGAAGGCCTGGTACTTGCTGATCTCCCGGTCCTGTCGGGTTCTCACGTAATAATGCCAACCGTAGGCCAGCGCCACGTCGGTCAGGAAGTAGGTCGCGCCGCGGGTGTAATTGAACCAGTTGTGTCCCACGTAGGCCTGGCCCAGGCCGGGAACGATGAGGGACATGAACATCGCCTTCTTGGGGGAGCGGTACTTGCCCTTCAGTTCATCGATGGTGTTGACGGTGGTTTCGCGCACGATGCGTTTCCGCTTTTTCGACTTGGCGGCGGCGGAGTCGGCGGCGATGCTGTCCGCGGAGGCGGCGATGCGGGACGAATCGGCTACGGCCTTAGCGCGCGCTTCGGCCTTGCGGGCGGAATCGGCGCGCACCGAATCGGCTGCGGCTTTTATCTCGGCGGCGCGGACCGAATCGGCGGAAGCCTTGGCCTGCGCGGCCTTCAGGCTGTCGGCGGACGCGGCGGCCTTGAGGGAGTCGGCCCGGGCGGTCGAATCGGCGGCGGCCTTGGCTCGCTTTGAAAGCTTCTTCGCGGGTTTGGCCTTGGCGCTATCCGGCTTGGCCTTGGTAGGAACGGGAGAGGGAGCGGGAGTCGCACTTGCAGCGGCGGGGGCGGCAGAGGCGGGAGTTGCCGCGGTCGCGGCGCCAGCTGCCGTGGGGGTCGTTGCTGCAGGAGTCGTGACCGCGGGGGCCGTCGAAGCCGCTGGAGCCGTGTCCGCTGCGCGGATCAGGCCCGCCATTCCTAAGGCCAATAGGGCGGTGGAAAAGAATGTGCGCAAAGGCGGTACCCTTTCGGAATTGGGTCTAATGTACATGAAATCCACCGCGGAAAACAACTTCCGGAGGGGTTAACGGCCCAACTCCGGAGGGATTATGAGCCCTACAGGCCCAGCACGTCGAACATGGTATAGAGCCCCGGACCCTTGCCCGCCAGGAACAAGGCGGCCTTGACCGCGCCCTGGGCGAAGGTCATGCGGCTATGGGCCATGTGCTTCAATTCGATGCGTTCGCCGTCCCCGGCGAAAAGCACGGTATGATCGCCCACGATGTCGCCGCCGCGAACCGCGTGGATGCCGATTTCGCCCCGCTTACGCGCGCCCACCAGCCCTTCGCGGCCGTAGCTCGCCTTCGACTTCAAATCCACCCCATGGCCGCGGGCCACCGCCTCGGCGAAACCCAAGGCGGTCCCGCTGGGGCTATCCTTCTTCTGGTTATGGTGCGCCTCTGTGATCTCAACGTCGAAATCGTCCCGCAAGACCTTGGCCACCATTTCGGCCACGCGGAACATGACGATCACCCCCATGCTCATGTTGGGCGAGAACACGACCGGCGCCGCCTTGGCGGCTTCGGTGACGACGGCTTTCTGGGCCTCCGACAAGCCGGTGGTGCATAGGACGTGGGCGGCGCCCGCCTTTTTGATCTGCTCCAAAGCCTTCAGGGAGGATTGCGGCGAAGTGAAATCGATGACCACCGCGCCCGGCCGCAGGACGCTCCAAAGATCCCCCTCGACCTTCACGTCGATGCCCTCGACCCCCGATGGCTGGCCCAGGTGCGGGCTATCCGGCGATTCGACGGCGCCGATCACCTTGAGATCCTGCCCCGCCTTGATGCGGTTGGCGCAGGCTTGCAACACCATTTGGCCCATGCGGCCCCGGGCCCCGAGCACGATGATCGATACGGTCATAAGGTCCTATCCTGTTGGTTCCTTTAAAAGATGCTTTTATAAGATGCTTAAAGCCCGCCTCCCGGCAAAGGCCCGGCCCAAACGAAAAGGGCCGCCGGGGTTTCCCCCGGCGGCCCTGGCCCAGCCTTTCGGCAGGTTTATTTGGACTCGTCGGAGATCACCCAGAGCTTGATCTTCGTTTCCACTTCCTTGTGGAGCTGGATCTTCAGGGTGTACATCCCGAGTTGCTTGATGGGCTCGGCCAGCAGGATGTGGTGCTTATCCACGTCGTAGCCGGCTTCCTTCAGCTTGGTGCTGATGTCCGAGGCCTGGATGGAGCCGTAGAGCTTCTCGCCCTCGTGCACCTTGGCGGCGATGGTGAGGGACACGTCCTTCATCTTGTCCGCCTGGACCTGGATCTGGGCCTTGGCGGCCTTGTAGCGCTCTTCGACCTTGGCCCGTTCGGCCGCGATCATCTTCCGGGCGGTGTTCGTGGCCAGCACGGCCAGGCCGCGCGGGAACAGGTAATTATGGGCGTATCCGGTCTTGACCTTGACGAGATCGAGGGCCCGGCCCAGGTTGGTAACGTCTTCTTTAAGGATGATTTCCATGGTTCACCTCAACGCATGTTCTCTGCCACGAAGGGCAGCATGGCGAGATGACGCGCGCGCTTGATGGCGATCGCGAGCTCGCGTTGGTAGACGGCCGACGTGCCGGAAATCTTCCGGGACACGATCTTGCCGCGCTCGTTCACGAACTTGCGCAGCAGCTTGTCGTCCTTGTAATCGATGAACTTGATCTTGTTCTCGGTGAAGTAGCAGATCTTCTTCCGCTTCGTCTTCCCGTCCTTTTCACGGCGATCGGCCATGGCTTATTCCTCCCTTTCGCGGCGTCCGCCGCGGAATTCTGCGGGTTCACGGTCGCGGTCGCGGTCGCGGTCACGGCCATCGCGGCCGCCTTCCCTGAAAGGCGCGCCATCCCGTCCGGGGGCGCCTTCGGCTTGCGGAGCGCCTTCGGCCTCGGGGGCCTTGTCGGCGGGCACGCCGATCGGGTTATCGGCCACGGTCAGCCAGCGCAGCACGTTCTCATTGATGCGGAGGCGCTTATCGAGCTCGGCGGCGAGGGCGCCCGAACCGGCTTCGTAGTAGAACACGGCATATTCGCCATGGGTGCGCTTGCGGATGCTGTAGGCCAGCTTGCGCTTGCCCCAACGGTCCAGCTTGACCAGCTTCCCCTGGGATTCGATGAGCTTCCCGATGGCGTCGAATTCCGACGCGATCGATTCATCGGGAATCATCGCATCCACGACAATTACGGTTTCGTATGGTTTTGCCAAGAATACCTTCCTTTGGACGAGAAACCGGTGAAGCCGGTTTCCCTTGGCCCCGGCTTAGGTATCCGGAGCAGGTTGATGTGGCCTCCGGAGAACTCTCGGGAGGGACGGCAAAGGTATGAATTCCAGAGGTTTATGGCAAGATCCCGGGGCCTCGGCCAGCGCGCGCCTTTGCCGAAGGGGTTCGGGCCCTTAAAAAGCCAACCCCAGCCCTCCGACCAAGGCCAGCTCCCTGCGGCTCCCGGTTGCCGCCGACAATAGGAAACCCATTTGGGATTCCGCGAAGACGTAGAAGGCCGGAACCAATTTCCGCAATCGCGGGGTCAACGGGAGCACGTCCAAGGCCAATCCCGGGATGATGTGCATGTTGAGGCTGTTGGTGACCCCGCTGCGATCCTCGTCGACCAGGGAGTATTCCAGGTTCGAGCCGAAGGTGAGGCCCACGTAGCGGCTGAATTTCCATCCGCCTCCGAAGTCCAGGGCCAAGGTAGGCTTGGTGTTCTTGATGGGCTCCAGGTCTTTTTGCTTGGCGATGGAATCGGTCAGGATGTTGATGTTGCCCACCCCGATCTGCGGTCCCACGTAGACGGCCGCATTCTCCCAGGACTTGTGGAAGCGGCCCTGGGCGTAATAGCGGTTGATGATTTTCTGGCGATCGGAATTGGGTTCGCCCGCGATGATGCGGAAGGCCATGCCCCCGGAAAACCAGGGCGTGTAGAAATAGCTGAGATCGCCTTGCCATTGGAAAAGGAAATTCTGGTCCCGCGACAGGCCGCGCTTCCCGCCCATGAAGGATCCGGTGATGCCGTGGGCCAGGTAGATGGCGCCATTGGGATACGGCACCGAGCGGATCTCGGGGGCGCGGATGCTGTCCATGGGGAGACGGGGCCGGGGCGCTACGGGGGCTTCGCCCGCATCCCCCTTGGGGCCTTCGATGGAGGCAGCCCTGGCCGGGAGGCAGGCGATGCCGAGCAAGGTCAGCAACGAGAGGGCGGCGCGGAACGCTTTCATCAGGCAGCGCGGATCATAAGGGGAAGTAATCGCGGTATCCATTGGGGATAACCACCTTCCGGCCAAAGCGGGCCTCCAGATCCCCGGGGCCCATATCGTCTAGGAACTTGTTCTCGCGATTGAGGCTGTTGGGCGGAATCAGCACCGGCCCCTTGCCGCGGCTGCGCTCCAGCGCCAAGGCGAAGTCCTTGCCGCAGAGCAGGCCGGTCACCGTAACCGTCGAACCGAAGGTGGCATTCTCGCAAACCAGCAGTTCCGAACGCAGGCCCTTCTTTTCGCGCAAGGTATCCAGAACGCCCTGCTGGGAGGCCGAAGCCAAGGGCGCGGTCAGCACGGTGATTTCCCAATCCGGTTTCGCTTTTGGCAGGAAGGGCAATTCGCGCGCGAAATCATCCAACAAGGTGCGGATGGTACCCACGCCATTCTCGTACTGGCTGAAGTCGCCGTAGAACTCGGCGGGCGGGACCTCTTTCCCCGCCAGGATATAAATCTCGTCCGAAGGGAAGATGAACATCTCGCCGGATTCGGCCTGGGCCTCGCGCCCGTGGCGTTCCACGCGTTCCAGGATGTCGAGGGCGTCCTCCCGGGTGCAGAGTCGCAGGTCGGGAAGGTTCTTCCGGTGCGCCGTGAGGCCGATGGGAACCACGGAGATGGAAAGCAGATCGGGATAAAAGGGGCGCAGCTCGGCGAGGGATCGTTCCAGGTATTCTTTATCGTTCCAGCCGGGAATGATGACCATCTGGGTGTGGAAGGCGATGCCGTGGTCCCGCATCCACTTGAGACGATCCATCACCGGCTCCAGCTTGTCGTTTTTGAGCAGGGCCGCGCGCATCTTGGGTTCGGTGCAGTGCACCGAAACGTAGATGGGCGAAAGCTTTTGCTCGAGCACCCGTTGCCAATCGGCTTCCTTCATGTTGGAGAGCGTGGTGAAGTGGCCGTCGAGGAAGGAGTAGCGGTAATCCTCGTCCTTGACGTAGAGGGACTTGCGCATCCCCTTCGGGGTCTGGTGCACGAAACAGAACACGCAATTGTTCTTGCAGAGGTGGATCTTCATCACCTCGGGTTCGATGCCCAGCACCTGGCCGGCGTCCCTCTCGACGGCGACGTTCATCAGCTGCTCGCCGCGCATGATCTCCAGCTCCAGGATATCGCCGCTGCGATGGAACTCGAAGTCCAGGCGATCGCGGACCTCTTCATCATTGATGCGCAGGATCTTATCCCCGGGCAGGATGCCCGCGCGTTCGGCGTCGGAATCGGCCTCGACGGCGGCGACCTTAATCATGGATGCTTAATCCTGCACAGGGTTGGCGGAGGGGGTGCATTGCCCGGGCGGATCTTCGGCCCGGCCGGTGCAGTAATTTAAACAATATCCGGATGATTTTGCCATCCGCATTCAGTCCCTTTGGTTTTTTTGGTTATCCTTTACGGACCATCCACAGGCCTTCCCCGTGACTTTATCCCTTCTTTCTTTCCTGAATCGCCGTCCCAAGCGCATCGTGCTGGATTTGCGCCCCCTGCAATGCGGATACGCCGGCAAGGGTATCGGCCGCTACACCTACGAATGCGCCCGCCGGATCCAGGCCGCCGCCGGGCGCGAAGCCGCCATGGCGCGCCCGCGCTTCCGGGTCGCCTCCCTGGTACGCGCCGATCGGGAAAACCCTTTCCCGGACATCCCGGTCCTGATCTCCGCGCCGGCTTCCCGCCGCCCCTGGCTATGGGATCAGTCCAGCCTGCCCTTCCATCTCCTGCGCCACCGCGTGAACGTTTTCCATAACTTCGCCGCCTTAGGGCCGCTCCCCGAGGTTTCCTTCCCCGTCCTCTACGGCTTTCGCGCCTTGGCCACCCTCTACGATTGGCACATGTTCGCCGCCGACGCTCCGGACATCGATCGTCATTACCGCGAGACCCTGCGCATCCGCATCCAGAAAAAAGGCCTGCCCAAGGCGCGCCGCGCCGTCGCCATCTCCGAGCAAACCAAGGTCGACTCCATCCTCTTCGGCGCCCTCAACGCCGACCGCATCCACGTCATCCCTTTAGGGGGAGACCATCTGGACGCGGTCGAACCCGCCGCCTGGGGCATGGAGAACTTCGTACTTACCGTGGGCGACACCCCCACCAAGAACCTGCCCCTGGCCTACGCGGCCCTCGCCGCCCTGCGCGCCCGCTACGTGCATCTGAACTGGGTCATCGTCGGATCCCGCGCCAACGTCGAGGCCCGCCTGGCCCAGGCCGCGCCTTCGCCCCTGCCTCCCTGGATCACCATCGTCGAAAACCCTTCGGACGCCACCCTCAAAGCCTGTTACCAGAACGCTCTCTGCCTCGTCTTCCCGTCCACGCGCGAAGGCTTCGGCATCCCCGTCCTGGAGGCCATGCGCCTGGGCTGCCCCGCCCTGGTCCCCGACATCGAACCCCTCAGGTCCCTCCGCGGTTACGTCCCCGCCCTGTTACCCCCTGCCGATCCGGCCCCCTGGTCCGAAGCCATCCGCCGCCTCCTCTCCTTCCCCGCCGAACGCCAAGCCCACATCGCCGACGGCAAGGAACGCGCGAAAGCCTACACCTGGGACAAAACCGCCGAAGCGTTGATAAACCTCTACCTGGAATAACCGGAGGGGAGGGTCGATCCTCCTAAGATCCGCTAGTCCATCGCACCCCCTCCCCAAACCCCAATCGCGCAAAGCGCGCGGCTTTAAACCCCAGTCGCACCAATCTTCTCTTCTTCTCCTCTTAGAATGACTGCCCTCTTTCCCAGACCAACCCCCAGATCCGAAGGGAAGAGGCTCCCCTTCTCAAAACCGCGAGCGTGCCCCAGATGCGACGCAGGCCGAGGAAGCGTGCTGGAGCACGCTGACGAGGCCAAGGAAGCAGATGGGGTGCGATCGCGGTTTCCCGAAGGGCAAAATGGATAGGCCCCGTGAATGCGGGGCCTATCCATTTTGTGAGAAGGGGGGCCACCCGAGCGACCCTGGATGGCCCCCCCGGTGCGCAGAGGCGGATTTGCGGTCCCGCCAACCCCCATTGAAGAGGGGTGCCCGGCGCCCGTGGCGAAAGTCAGGCGCCTGTGCGCACGTTCCGGCGCTCCGGCAGGGTCCCGCAAAAGCGGCTTCCTGCCTTCGCGCGTCTCATTAAGTAAAAATTATGCGATATCCGGGTCGAGGGCAAAGCCCGTCAAACCCTGCGGTTTACGGGAGGGCGGTTTCCTTAAGCCAGGACCGTCCGGATTTTTTCCAGCAGGTCTTGTTGGCGGAAAGGCTTTTGCAAGAAGGTGGCGACCCGGTTCTCCACTTCCCATCTCACCATTTCGTCTTCCACGAAACCGGAGATGTAAAGCACCTTGATCTCCACGCGCATCAGGCGCAGGCATTGCGCCAATTGGAAACCCGTCATGAACGGATCCATCTTCACGTCGGTTACCAGCAGATCGATATCGTCCTTGTAGGCCGCGCTGAGGTCCAGAGCCTCGTCGCTATGGCGGGCCTGCAGCACCCGGTAGCCTTCCCCCTCCAGGATGCCGGCGACCAAATGCAGAATGGCCTGGTCGTCGTCAACCACCATTACGGTCGTCTGGGAAGGGGATTTGGACATGGCCATGCGCTCCTGGTGTGGAAATAGCTACGACATCCGTTCCTGTAAAGCGGAATGTCCCCGGGAAATCTCCGCGGGGAAATTAACTTTGGGTCCGGACCGGCCCGGGTGGCGGAACCGGTAGACGCTGAGGACTTAAAATCCTTTGGCCGTAAGGCCGTACGAGTTCAAGTCTCGTCCCGGGCAGGTCCGGCTCCGGGGGGTCGTTGCAGGGTTCATGAGATCCCTTCATTCCCTGAAGATCAGTGCCGCGTAGAGATACGCGAGCCATTCGTCGGTGACCCTCCGGACGCCATCGCTCGAAGTCCACCAACGATCGGGATCATAATCGACGTCACGGGGGGCGAATACGCCCACCCGCACGCCCTTTCCCAGGGCGAGACGATACAATAGGCGGCTACGGCGCGCATGGGTCGAGAAGGAAAACAAGTCGAGGGAACGGCAGTCGCAGCCGGCCTTTTTCATCCAGCCGGCCACGGCCACGCCCTCGGCGAAGGTGCGGTCTTTGCGGACCTGGGGCGAAGGGATCACCACGATGGAGTCGCGGGACAGGCCGAAGGACTGCAAGGTCGCGGCGGCGAGGCGCGCGTAATTCCCTTGGTAGGAAAAAGCCATCCCCACGGGAACCGGCCCGCCCGTGGTGATCAGCCGGGAATAATGCCGGGCCCTGAACTCATCCAGAGCTTGCTTCAGTGCATAGTCCGGAATCCAGCCCTCGACCGCCAAAACCTCGCCCCCGACCGGTTGGGTCACGGCCAGGAAGGGATGGACCCAGGCGAGAAAGGCCCTCGTCCCCGCGGCCAGCAGGATGGCCAGGACCAACCAGCCGCGCCAGGTGGGCAGGATCATCTCGCGGCGGCGGAGCAAGCTTATCGCGAACGGGGGCCCGGGCATGGACCAATCCTAACTAACCGGACCCCCGGTTTCCAGGTGACATGGACGTTACCTTGGGCCGGAAACGGGCGGCGCGGGGATGCCCTTTAGGGTATGTTAACGCGGGAGAAACCGGATTTGGGCGACAAGCGGGACGCGGACGGGAAGG
Organism: Fibrobacterota bacterium; assembly: GCA_019509785.1. Lineage (NCBI taxonomy): Bacteria > Pseudomonadati > Fibrobacterota > Fibrobacterota bacterium. Next base: position 75,780 of record JAEKLQ010000046.1, read on the forward strand.
CGGTATTCCTGGACAGGGACGGCACGGTGAACCGGAATACCCATTACCTGATCGACTTCGCGGAATTCGAGCTCATCCCCGGCGTCGAGGACGCGCTGCGGATCTTGCAAGGCCTGGGTTACCGGCTGTTCGGCGTCAGCAATCAAAGCGGGGTGGCGAAGGGCTACTTCACCTATGCGGCCGTGGAGGATCTCAATCGGAATATCGTCGCCGATCTCGGAGCGCGCGGCATCCGCCTGGAAGAGATCGCGTTCTGCCCGCATCATCCCGAAGGGATCGTGGCCGAGTACGCGAAGGCCTGCGAGTGCCGAAAGCCCGCGCCCGGAATGCTGAAGGATCTGGCCCGGAAACACGGCCTCGACTTGTCCCGCAGCTTCATGGTCGGGGACAGCGAAAGCGATGCCCAGGCGGGGATGAACGCGGGCGCGCAAGGGGTCTGGATTCGCCCCGAGGCGACCGTCCCGAATGACTTTAGTCAGGTTGACAACCCGCGGAAAATAAAGGAATTTCCTTCGCTACTTGATTTCGCCCGGAATTTAAGGGAATTTGCCTGACGGAAAGCGCCCGCATGGACCAAGAGCTGAAAATCATCGAAGGATTGTACAAGGCCGGCCAGCTGAACGGCATCTGTACGCACTTGCTCGAATTCGTTTCCCGGCATAAGAAGGAAATCCTGGCCATCGCGGCCAACACGCCGATCGCGGGCGACGGCATGGTGGAAGCCACTAAACAGCTGATCCAACATCGGGGCTCCATCCACTTGCCCTCGGAAATGGCCGACCAGATCAAGGAAATCAACAACGAGATCTGGTATCGCGGCGAGCATGGCGATTACAACCGCTCCAAGATCCAGGAAGAATGGGCCATGCGCTACGCCAGCATGTGGCGCAATTTCCGCATCAAGGAAATCCTCTACGTCTGCGACCAGAAGTCGGAGGAAATCGCCTCCCTCCTGAAGCCGCGATAGTCCCGCCGGCCCGAATCGCCCTCCGGCGCCGACGGTTGCCGGCTTCGACTGCTTCCCGGCCGTGACGGCCGCCCCACCCCCTCTCCCGTCGGTTTCTATCTTGGGAAGCGGATTCCCCGGGAGCCTCCATGGACCAGTCCGAGCCTGAGCACATCAAGGACCGCCTGTTCGCCTTCTTCGAACGGCTCAAGACCATGAGTTCCATCCGCCGCTTCGGCACCTTGCCGATGATCGAAGTGGAAAGCGTCGCCTCCCACTCCTACAACGTGGCCATCATGGCCCTGATGATCGCCGATTACGATCCCGACCTCAAGGTCGACCGGGAAGCCCTGCTACGCAAGGCCCTGTTCCACGATTTCGAAGAGACCATCCTGTCGGACATCCCGCATCCCATCAAGCATCGCTTCAAGGGCGGGAAGTTGGGGCAGCTGCTCAAGGAAATCGTGCCGGAACTGGTGGAACAGGAAATCTTCAAGGAACTCCCTCCGCGATTGAAGGATCGTTACGTGAAAGACGCCTTGGGCGCGAAGGAGGATCTGGAGGGCCGTATCGTTTCGGCCGCGGACGCGATGGACATCCTGGTGACCTCGTTGCGCGAATTGAAGTTGGGCAACAGTTACTTCGATCGCATCTTCGACGTTGGGCTGGGCATGCTGGAGAAGTACTCGGAATTCAAGTTCGCGGGCCTGTTCATGGAGAGCGCCAAGCGCTATCGGGCACGGGGCGGGGCGCATTCCAAGCCGACTTTTTCAGACGAGTTCGTGAGCTGAGTCCCCTCCTCGAAGAAATATGGGTCGCTTCCGGGGCGCCATCCGCCGAAAAGACCGCCCACGATATCGCTCCTCCGATGGAGTGGTCAAAGCCTGCGCGAACCGACTCCGGACCTCTCGGGAAATCCCGGAATCGGCCTGATTCCAAGCCATCGATCCATGGCACCGGATTTGCATATTGATTTCCCGATGACGATTCCCACCAAACGCCTAACTTTCCCCTCCGCCCTTGCGCTTGCATTGGCCGGCATGATTACGACTTCCCTCTTCGGGTTGACGGGTTGCTTGGAAGACGGCGGCGTTTCCGGTCCGACCAAGAATCCAATCGACACCCTGCCAACCTTCAAGCCCGTCGATACCCTCCCGTGGCCCGCCGAAGCGACCCTCTTCCATACCGGGATCAAGGACACCCTATGGCCCTTGGAGATCTCATCGGAAAGCGTATTCGTGCGCGGCGGCGTCCACGGACAATGGAGTATTTCCATTGTCACGGCCCCGCAGGGAACGACCTTTTCCGGCAATTCGATCCATTACCGATTGCCTGAAGGATTAATCGCGCCCCAATCCGTCCATGTGGTCGCCGTTCAAGGCGCATCGGTACTGGAATCGACCTGGACCGTTCTGGTCCATCCCCACGCAGACCATTCCCCGATCATTGATTGGGTTCACACTCCCAATTGGGCGATTCCGGGCGTACCGATGCGGCTGATCCTACATGCGTACGAACCTGATGGCGAACATCTGGACTACGGCGGCAACCTGCCCGAAGGAGCAGCCTGGCATGATTCGGTATTCGAATGGACGCCGACCCTGGCTCAAGCTGGGCATCAGAACTTCAATCTTCTCGTCACCGATCCTCGTGGGCATGCCGCGAGTTTCAATTTATCATTCACCGTGCTCGATTTCGATCCGCGGCCTTACCTCGCCGATTTCAAGCCGGGGCGGCACTGGCATATCCGCGGCTACACAAAAATGAAAAGCGAGTCTCCGGTAACGGACGACTCCATCCAAATCGATCGGAGCGTGACTCTACTCTCAGCGATTTCGGATAGCGGCGATTTCTCGTTCCGTGTCCAGGATACCCTAAGCGGAACCCGGCAAGGCATTAGCGATACCGTCTATACCGCCCGCTTCCGGATCGGAAATGATTTCTGGGTCGACAAACTGACCGGCATGATTCCCTTCGCCTGGCCGGCAGAGGCCACCGCGGTCGAAAACGTCGATTTCGCGTTGGGCGGCCAGGTTTTTCACGGGCGGCGGGAAATCAATGCCAATACCTGCCTGGATCCGAGTCATTCCAAGTACGGCTGCGGGGGAGGCGAACGTACTTTCGCCGAAGGCTTGGGATTGGTATCCATGCGCGTGGATGGCGAGGTCCTATTCGTCCACCAGGTTTCCCGGGACGCCTACGACGTCGTGGGAATGTCCGATCCTTAGCTTTCCAAATCCTCCAAGAGGCGCAGATAGGATTCATACCGGTATGCGGGAATCTTCTGTTCCGCTACCGCCCCGCTGATCGCGCAGTCCGGCTCGTTCACGTGGATGCAATCGCGGAACCGGCACTTCCCGAAGTAAGGCTTGAAGTCCCGCCAGTACTCCCCGAACTCGCGCTTGGGCACGCCGCGCACGCCCAGCTCCCGGATGCCCGGGGTATCGATGATGGTGAGATCGCCGGATTCGTAGAGGTTCGAGGTGGTGGTGGTATGCCGCCCTTTGCCTTCGCCCTTGCGGACGTCGCCCACGTCGGGATCGGCGCCCGGGATGAGCGCGCGGATGAGGGACGATTTGCCCACCCCCGAAGGGCCGCTCAAAACCACCTTGAGGCCGCCCAGAGCGGTCCGCAACTCTGGAAGCCCTAACCCGCGTTTGGCCGATGCCCTGAGCACGGGATAACCCAAGCCTTGCAGATACACCAGCTCCTCGGGCATCTCGTCGGCGAGATCGACCTTGTTGAGGAGCACGAAGGCCTGCACGTTGAAGATCTCGGCCAGGGCCAGGTAGCGGTCCACCAGGCGTGGGTTGTATTCGGGTTGCCGCGGCGTGGCAACGACCACCAGCGCATCCACGTTGGCGGCGAGGATAAGCTCATCGGCGCGGCGATCCTTGGGGCCCGGGCGCGAGATGCGGCTGGTGCGCGGAAGGATGGCGAGAATCATCGCTTCCTGCTGCGGCCCGGAAGCGATGAAGGTCACCCGATCCCCGACGGCGAAGTTGTGGAACTCCGCGAGATCGATGGTGGGGCTGTACTGGCAATGATGTTCGGAGCCATCGTCGGCGCGCACCGTGGCGGTGCGGCGCTGGACCTCGATCAAGGTCCCGGTGAGTTGGCCCTCGAAACGGCTATCCAAGCCGGCGGCTCCCGCGGGTCCTAGCGCCCATAGCCATCGGCCTCCAGCTTTTCCAACTCCTGGTAAAGCGCCGCCAGGGCCGCTTGCGCATGCTGCTTCTCGCGGGTAAGCTTCAGCAAGAGCGTGGCATCGGCATAGGTATCCGGCAGGCAGAGCTCGGCGTCCAGGGTCGCCACTTTCTGATCGAGGTCGGTGATTTCCCCTTCGATCTCCGTCCAGCGCTTTTCGGCCTTGCGACGCAGGCGCTCTGCTTCTTTCTTGGCTTCCCAATCCTGCGGCCCGCCGGCATCCTTGGCCGGAGCCGGGGACTTGCTATCGGGGGCCGAGCTACTCGGGGCCGAGGGGTTTTGTGACGAGGGATTTTGGGCCACTGTCGCTTTCGCGACCGGCGCCGCCGACGTGGTAGAGGGGGACTTCGCCAGAGCCGGTTTCGCGGCGGAGGACTTGGCCGCCGTGCCGTTGGAGGCTTGCGATCCTTTGCCCGAGGTTTTGCCCGATGCGGCATCGTTTCCGATGCCATAGCGATCGTCGCTGGCCAGCTTGTCCAGGTAGTAATGGTAATCGCCCGGATAATCGGTGACCCTGCCGTTCTTCACCAGGATCACCCGCGTGGCGATGTTCTCCACGAAATAGCGATCATGGGAGACGAAGAGGACCGTGCCGCTGAAATCGTGCAAGGCGCGCATCAGCAGGTTCTTGGAGTCCATGTCCAAATGGTTGGTCGGCTCATCCAGGATGAGGACGTTGCAATTCTGGAGCAGCAGGCGGCACATGCGCACGCGCGCCCGTTCGCCGCCCGAAAGCACCCCGAATTTCTTGAAGGCGTCGTCGTCGGAAAAGAGCATGGCCCCGAGGACGTTGCGCAATTGCTGATCGCCGATGCGCGGCAGGGAATCGGCCAGATAAGAGACCAAGGTCATTTCCGCTTCGACGGGCGTGGGCTCCTCGTACTGGGCGAAGTAGCCGATCTGGACGTTGGAACCCAAGGTGACCTTGCCCTCGGTGGGCGGTTCGATGCCTTGCAGGATTTTCAGCAAGGTGGTTTTACCCGCGCCGTTAGGGCCCACGAGCACGGCATGCTCGCCGCGTTGGATGCCGAACTTTCCGTCTCGGAAGATGCGTTGCTCCCCGTAGACCTTGCCCACGTCCTCGGCTTCGAAAACCCATTGGCCGGAGGCCGGGGCTTCCGGGAATTTGAGGCGGATGGTGGCGGCGGAGCCGGGAATCTCGATGCGCTCGATCTTGTCGAGTTGCTTCTGCTTGCTCTGAGCCTGGGTCGCCTTGCTGGCCTTGGCCTTGAAGCGCTCCACGAAGCGTTCCAGGCTGGCGATCTCGTCCTGCTGCTTTTTATGCGCCTTGAGCAATTGCTCCATGCGCAAGGCCTTCTCTTCCTCGTAGCGGGTGTAAGGCACCGGATAGGCGACCAACTCGGCGCCATGGATTTCCAGGATGCGATCGCAGGTGCGATCGACGAAGGCGCGATCATGGGAGATGAGGACCATGCAGCCGGGATAATCGCGGATGTACGACTCGAGCCAGACGATCGATTCCAGATCCAGGTGATTGGTCGGTTCGTCGAGGAACAGGCAACTGGGTTGGGCCAGCAGCACCTTGGCCAACGCCACCCGCATGCGCCAACCGCCGGACATGGCCGCCAGGGGCTTGTCCTGCTCCTCGGGGGAAAACCCGAGGCCGGCCAGCACGGTGCGCGTTTCGCTCTCGGCGGTGTAATAGTTGGATCGGATCAGCTCATCCTGCAGGAAGTCCATACGGTTCAGCTCGGCTTCGGTCGCCTCGCGCTCGCCCAGGATGGTATGCAGCGCATCCAGCTCCTTGGCCTTGGCCAGGGCTTCCCCGAAGGCCTGCAAGGCGGCTTCGTAGACGGTGGCCCCGCCATCCTCGCCCAGATGCTGCCGCAGGTAACCGATCTTGACCGAGGCGGAACGGATGATCTGGCCGCCGTCCACCTGCTGCTCGCCGCATAGGACCTTGAGCAAGGTGGTCTTGCCCGAGCCGTTGGGACCGGCCAGGCAGATCTTATCCTTGTCCCCCAATTGGAAGGAAAGGCCATCGAAGAGGTAGCGATCGCCGAAGGTGAGGGTAAGGTTGCGGACGTCTATCATTTAAAAACCGGGCCATCAAGTTAGCTAATATTAGCGCATGCCGCCCCCGTGGAGCAGGGTCCAAGCGATCCTTGAGCTTGCGCGCCTTCCCAACACGGCCGTCGCCGCGGGCGGAGTCTGGCTCGGGCATGCCTGCCGTCCCGGCCCCGTCGATTGGCGCGCGGCCACCCTCGGCTCGCTGTCTATGGCCTTCCTGGCGGCCGCCGGCAACATGCACAACGACGTGGTCGATCTGCCCATCGATCGCATCAACCGGCCCGATCGGCCCTTGCCCTCGGGGCGCATCGCTCCCGCGGCCGCCATGGCCGGGGCTTCGCTGGCATTCGCGGCCTCCCTCGCCCTCGCCTTCGCCCTCGGACTTCCGCAAGGATACTTGGCCGCCGCCATGGGGCTTTTGCTGTACGCCTACAATCTCCAACTCAAGGGCCTGCCCTTGGCGGGGAATGCGGCTGTGGCCTTGTTATGCGCCTTGGCCATTTACCTGCCCGAGTTGCCGCATCGGCCCGATTACACCTTGATGCCCATGCTGTTCGCTTTTCTCACGACCATGGCCCGCGAGGTGGCCAAGGATGCGGAAGACGTCGTTGGCGATCGCGAACATGGCGCCATAACCCTGCCGGTACTCTACGGCATGGGGGCGGCCAAGGTCGCGGTGGCGGCCGCCTGCCTTGCCACCCTGGCCCTGCTGCCCCTTCCCTGGATCCGCATGGGGTACCATATCGGTTACCCCATCGCCGCCGCGGTCCTGTGCCTGCCCCTGCTGGCCTTGGTGCTGGCGGGGCTGCGCGCGCCCGACCCGGCCTGGCATCCCATGCAAAAGCGGCTTAAGCTGCTGATGGTGGCGGGGATGATCGCGATCCTGCTCGGCGTGCGCGGCTGATTGCGAGGGGCATCGGCCCCGGAAGCCCGCGGGCGGGCCAGGAATCTCGCGGGCTTGCGATCAAGAATACCGAGGGCGGTCGATCAATAAGCCAGGTCGAGCGACCAGAAATGCGCCGGCCCCAGCTCGGCGTGGCTCTGGTAGGCGTACGCCAGGCGGAACAGGGACCAATGCAGGCCCACTCCCGCCGAGAAGCCGCCTTCGGGTTCGCCGAAGGGAAAGCCTGCGCGCACCGTGATCAGATCCCGCCAGGAGACTTCCGCGCCCGCGGGGAAGGCGGCGTCCTCGTCGTTGCGCGCGCGCGCGTCCGCGGTCACCGCGGCCTTCCAATCGGAACCGAAGCCGTGGGCATAGGCCAAGCCCACCTGCGCGGCGGCGGGGGGGAAGGGATTGGCATTACTCTGGTCCTTGGCCTTCGAGTCCCAGAAATCCGCGTTCAACACGCTGGCGCCCACCACGAAGCCCAGGGGGAGCGGGTAGCGCGCGCCCGCGTTGATCATGGCGGTAGCGTAATTGGCGTCGGCGACGCTGTTGCCGGCGTAGTTGGCGGTGGCGCCCCACTGCAATCCCTGCCAAACGCCCGCCAAGCCGGCCTGCAGCTTGAGGGTATGCGCCCCGTAGGACGAAGTGGCGACGTCGGTTTCGCTGAACCCGTCGATCTTATCGAAGCCCAGGTAACGCGCGTTCAGTAGGATGCGGTAGCCGCCGTCCAGGGGAATGGACCAGGTAATATGGCTGCTGGTGGTCTGGAATTCGGCGAAGGGATAGCCGCGGCCCACGATCAAATGCTGGGAGTCCGCCGCGGCGGCGGCGGGATTGAGATCCAAGGAGGCGGCATCGTCGGCGAGGGCCACGCCGGCCCCGCCCAGGGCCACGATGCGCGGCGAGAGGGGAAGCTTCAGGAACTTGAAACTGGACGAACCCGGGGACTGATCGGTTTCCACCGCCCGGGACGGGATGGCCGCCAGGGCGCACAGAAGGAGGAAAGGGATCGTCCGCATGAGGCGATAAACTAAAAAGATCCGGGGTTCCAGGGCCTACCAGGAGGTCCGGAAGCCGCCGGCGAACGGGTTCAAGGTCAGGAAACCCCTCTCGGCCACGAAGGCGTAATCGAACATGAGCCGGCGGCGGCCCCAGGGCAGAACATAGCCGAAGCCGGCGGTCAGGTTCCCCTGATCCATCCCCAGGCGCGCGTTGACGCGGTCGGTAACGTGCCAATCGGCGCCCAGTCGCAGGGCCTGCACGTGGAATTGGGCATCCGCGGCGTACAGATCCGGCTTCAACTGGTAGTCCAGCGCTTCCGCGGCCAGATCCACGGTTTTACCGAAGGCATGGGACGTGTAGAATACGGCGGCGACCAAGGTCTTGGGGATGTAGTCCGTCGCCGTACGTTCGAATCCCTGGGAGGACTCATCGCCTCCCAAGGTGGTTTGATCGAACTCCGCGTTCAAATCCGAATTGATGCCCAGGTTGCGCACCACCACGGCGGTCTTCAGATCGCTTCCCCAACGCTTGTACCATCCGAGGTTGAAGATGCCGATGACGTTCACGTTGCCCGTGCCGCCTCCCAGGTCGGGATCGAAGGAATACCATTGCACGGCCGCGCCGAAGCTATTGCTCCGCGAAGTCTTGACCCCCAGCCCCAGGTAGCTGCCGATGGCCTGGGGACGAGCGGTGCCGATGGGCTTCTCGTCCGCATCGTAAGCGGGCACGTCATAATCGCCGCGGTTAAGCAGGCCGACGCCGAAGCCCAGGTTGGCCGCCACCCGGCCCTGCAGGCCCGCGTAGCCGCCGTTGCGTTGGAGGCTGCGCATATCCGCGCCCACCCCCGCCGTCATTTCGCGGTTGAAGGGAAGGATGGCGGGATTCCAATAAGCCGCGGGCATCGCCTCTTCGGCAGCCGAACCGGTATTGCCCATCCCCAATTCGCGGATGCCGCCGCCCATGCGATCGAGCCAGCCTTCGTGGCCGCCCAGGATTTCCGGAGAGGTGGCGTACGCAGAGCCGGCCACGAAGTAGCCGACGGCGAGCAAGCCGAACGCGAGGGCCCGGGCCGGCGCCCCGTAAAAGCGCGGGCTCATGGCGACCTCCCGTGCACGGCGATGGCTTTGCCCCAGCCCTTCTCTCCCTGATCCGATTCGACCAGGATGTAATAGGTCCCGACGGAAACGTAACGGCCCGAAGCGTCCTTCCCGTCCCAGCGATCTTCGTTGGGGTCCTCGCTGCGGCTACCGCCGCCCGTGCGCCGGGCGTTCTTCACCAAGGTCTTCACCTTTTCCATCGCGTAGTCGTACACAGTAATGGTCACCTTGCCGCTCTTCTTGAGCCGGTAGCCGACCCGCACGTATTCGGGTTGCCCATCCACGGTGGTGCCCGAAAACAGGGTGGGATAGGTAATGATCTCTTGCAGCCCGTTCTTCAGCGCCTTCAGGCTGTTCACGTTGGTCCAAGCCTCACCGGGGCGCCGCAGGAAAACGCCCTTGAAGGTCGAGCCAGCCAACAAGGTCGTGCCCGCGGACCCGGGCATGGCCGCCAAGGTGGTCAGACGCCCTTCACCGCTGGCGATATCCAGGCCGTCCCCCTTGTCCAAGAGCACGTCCGCCAGTTCGCCGGTGCCCTTGTTCGCCAAAAGCGTGTCCCGCCGGAAAACCACCAAGCCCGGCTCGGTCAGATTGAAATTGATGAAGGTGGAATCGCCCGAGAAGGCGGCCGCCGGCTTGGTCCCGGTCTGGGTGGCGCCCAGGGAATCGGGCGCGACGGAGAGGCCGGCAATGCGCGGAGGCTTATGGAAGGAGCGCCCGTGATCGGAACTGAAGAAATACTCCGACCCGGAGAAGACCCAGAGCAGGGCATGGGCCGGATCGGCGAAGATGCTTTCGATGCGGATGGATCCGGACTTGGAAGCGGGCAAGGCGACTACAGGGAAGGCATTGCCTCCCAATCTCCCGCGGCGTAGGCCCTTCTGGGAGCCGATGAGCAGCCAGGTGGTATCGGCCGCGCTGTCGACGGCGAGGGCGGTGACGGAATCGGGCTCGCCGATCTTGTCGTTGATGGTCGCGAGCTGGGCGACCGAACACGAGGCATTGCGGATGCAACGGAAGGCCGCCACGCCGGTGTCCGATCCCGCCGGGAAGGCGGTGAAGTTCAGGCTATCCTTCGCCAGCACGCCATTGTCCTCGGCGGAGGCCTTCACGAGGGCGACGCCGCCCCGGCCCGCCCCGACGATGATGGTGTCCCGCCATTGGGCTATTGCCGAGAACTCCACTCCCGAGGTGATGTTATTGGCCTTCTGCGAGGGTCGCGTGAACACCACGCTGTCCACCGCCGGTTTGCCTTCCTCCGTCAAAACCAGCAAGGCGCCGACCGTGGAGGAATCGGTGGGCGGATAACCGTAGAAGAGCAGGGCGGTGGAAGATCGTCCCAGTCCGCCGCGGATCCCGCCGCCGATCTTCAGTTCGCCGTTGAGGATGTCGAGCGGATTCTTGGACGGATCGATGCGGCTGAAGCGGACGCCGTCCGCCGCGAAGACCCAGAAGCCGGCCTGATCGGCGATGACGATGGGCAGGTTCTTGGAAATGAGGGGATCGCTATGGGCGAAACCCAGGGAGGCCGCGAGGGATAGAGTCCCAAACAGAATGCGGGCGAAGAGCGAGGCCGAGCGAGCGGCCCGCGGCCAAAGAGGACGAAGGAGCGATATTCGGAGAATATCGCGACTGAGGCCGATGCCGGCCCCGGGCCGCGCAGCCGGCCGTAGCCGAGCCCCCATTCTGTTTGGGGCTCTTAAGCCCGCGATGGCCCGCGGGATGGCGGAAAGGGACTTCATGCGTTTACCGGAAGTTGGTGAATTGGCAATCGAAATCGAAATTGGCCGCGCGCACCGCGGCCATGCAGTCCTGCAAATCGTCCTTGCTCTTGCCGCTCACCCTCACTTGCTCGCCCTGGATGCTCACCTGCACCTTGAGCTTCTGATCCTTGATGAGCTTGACGATCTTCTTGGAATCCTCCGGGGCGATGCCGGACTGGAACTTCGCGGTCTGGCTCACCGTCATCTTGCCCCCGGGTTGCGGTTCGGTGTACTTCACGTTCTTCGGGGAAAGGCCGCGCTTGATCAGCTTGGATTCGAAAACGTCCCGCAATTGGCCCAGCTTGAATTCATCGTCGGCCGTCAACGCCACGGAACTGGCCTTGGAGTCCAGTTCGATCGCGGCCTTGCTTCCTTTGAAATCGAAACGCTGCGCCAGTTCTTTCTGGGTATGCTGGACGGCGTTGCGGAGCTCTTCGGGATCCGTCTTACATACGATGTCGAAGGAATTATCGCTGGGCATGGGTACTCCGGGGAAAAGCCAAAATTAATTTCATTCCCGCATGTCCACCACTTCGACGCCCTTAGGCGGCACGAAAGCGAACTCCTTATCCTTCAAGCCCGTATTGCGCTTGATGGCAGCCACGGTATAGCGCGCCTCGTCCCCGGAAACGTCGCGGCTGGAGATGCGATGCAAGGCGCAGGTTTCCTTGTCCAACAGCACCGTGAGGCTGTCCAGGTTCTTGATGGCGCGCGACGGATCGAGCCGCAACTCGATCCACTCTTTCCCCTCTTCCCGCACCGTCGCGGCCGAGAGCGGATCGCTGTCCAGGAAGCGGAGCAGCACGGCCCCCGGCGCGATGGCGCCTTCGCCGTCCGCAGCCGCC